>JAYVWD010000520.1:0-8260 GCA_043786345.1 Pseudomonadota bacterium | reverse complement strand
CGAGCTTCGACATCTCGAACACGGGCGACGACGGCGGCGGCGCCGCCGACGGCATGTTCGACGACAAGCCCGTCAACATCGAGAACGGCAAGGGCAAGGGCGGCAACGGCAACGGCGTCTCGGCCTTCGGCGGCAACGAGGCCACCGGCGCGAACGCCGCGAAGGCCGCGCCCGTCGGCCCCAAGAAGGCCGTGCCGGTCAACCCGACCCCGACCAACACCGCGCCGGTCAACCCGGCCCCGACCACGCCGATCAACACGACGCCGACCAACAACGGCACGGGCAGCGGCACGCCGGTCAGCGGCACGGGCAGCGGCGCCGTCCAGAGCAACGAAGCCACCAACGGCAACGACAACCTCCTCCCGCCGAAACCGGCGGAGCCGGAGATCACGGCCCCGGCGCTCCCCCCGCCCAACGAGTTCGCCGGCGCGCCGCCGGTTCCCGGCACGATGCGCCTGATGGCCGAAGGCGAGGCGCCCGAGGAGTACCTCGTTCAGCCGGGCGACACCCTGTTCGACATCTGCGACCAGCTCCTCTCGGAAGCGGCTTACTGGCCGAAGCTCTGGGCCTTAAACCCCGAGATCAAGAACCCGCACTTCATTTTTCCGAACATGAAGCTCCGGTTTTATCCCGGCGACGACGAGACGCCGCCCTATCTGCAGGTCGTGACCGAAGACGACGTCATTCCGATCGACAAGGGCGACCTGGACGAGCAGGAGCTCGTCGCCGAAAAAGTCGTCTACCCGCAGGACAGCTTCGAGGACAGCATGGCGACCGAGGTGATCGGGCCGGCGCAGGTCGACGCGCTGTCGGACGCCATGATCGTCGTCGGCAAACCCTTCGACGGGACCGAGATCCAGCTCCAGGTGCCGGGCTTCATCTTCCAGGCGGAGAAAGAGCCCCTCGCGTTCGTCATCGGCGGCCGCGAAGGCGAGGTCAGCCTGGCGCCGGGCGGCCGCGCGCTGCTCGAAGCCGTCGGCAGCATCTCGGTCGGAACCATGTATACGGTGCTGCGCCCCGGCGAGAAGATCGAGAACCCCGAGACCGGCGACTTCGTCGGCTTCAAGTACTACTTCGTCGGCAACGTGAAGGTGCAGAAGAAGCTCGACGACGTCGTCTACACGGCCAAGATGCAGACCAACAACCGCCTGAGCATTCGCCCGGAAGACCTCGTCGTGAGCTTCATCTCGACCAACCGGACCGTGCCCTCGAGCACGCGGGCGGGAAGCCTCAGCGCCGGGCAGGCCAACGTGGTCGGCTTCCAGTACGACGGCGAGGAGTTCAGCGGCCAGGGGCAATTCGTCTTCCTCGACAAGGGCAATGGCGACGGCATCTCGCCGGGCCAGTATCTGCCGATCTTCCAGACGCCGGGCTTCGTCGGCAGCGCGTTCAGCAATGATCTGCCCGAGGACTACGAGCAGATCGGCGTCGTCCGGATCATCGACACCACCGACGCGGGCTCCTGCGGCTTCGTCGTGCGAAATTCGCGCGAGATCCGCATGGGTGATCGCACGCATAAGGGCTGACGCGGAAGCGACCCGACATGTCCGTGGCGCCGCGCCGCGCGGCCATGCTAGCCCAAGGCCTCCGAAGCTGGAGGTCTATCGATGTCGCCTGCCCTTTCGCCCGAAGAGATCGAGGGCGCCCGCCCGTGGATCGAGCGCGCTTCCGTGCTGCTGACGCACGGCGCCTCGCAGCTCGCGCACCGCTGGCTGCCGCCCCCCCTGGTCCTGCCGCTCGAGGAGCCGTTCTTCGCCTCGGCCCTCGAGGCGGACGGCGGGCTCGTGAGCCGCTGGCGCACCTTCGTGCAATGGGCGGCGCGCGACGGCGCCGACCGGTTCCCCTGGCTCGCGGCGTACAAGGCCCGGCTCGATCCGGATTTGAGCAAATTGCACACGCGCCTCACGCGGCACCTCGCCCACATGCACGCGGCGGGGGGCGGGATGATCCTCTGGGGCGACGCCGACTATCCGGCGCTCCTGGCCGAGCTGACCGACCCGCCTCTGGCGCTCACCCTGCTCGGCGAGCGCGCGCTCCTCGGCCGGCCGATGACCGCGGTGATCGGCTCGCGCAAGGCGTCCGGCCTCGCCTTAGGGGAAAGTTATGCGATGGGCCGGGGCCTCGCCGCGCGCGGGCAGGTCGTCGTGAGCGGCGGCGCGCTCGGCTGCGACATCGCCGCCCACGCCGGCACGCTCTCGGTGCCGGGCGACCCGGTCGCCGCCGTCGTCGTGATGGCTGGCGGACTCGCGCGGCTCTATCCTGAGCGCAACGCGGCATACTTCGGCGCGCTGCGCCGGCGGCGGGCGCTCTTCGTCTCCGAGCGCCTTTGGGACAGCCCCTGCCTGCCGCACGACTTTCCGGCCAGAAACCGCATCATCTCCGGCCTCTGCGCCGCGACGATCGTGATGCAGGCGGCGCAACGGTCGGGCGCGATGGTGACCGCGCGGCTGGCCCTCGATCAGGGCCGCGAGGTCGCGGTCCTCACTCATCCGCCCGGCGACGTGCGCGCGAGCGGGAGCATGGGCCTCCTCGCCGACGGGGCCTGGGGATTCTCCGAATCCGCCGCTTTCTTTGCCGCCGCCAACCCGGAAGTGCCGGAAAGGACGGCGCATTAGAGCGGCCCCAGAAAGCACCCGACACACTAAGACAGGGGGGTCCTTGCCAAGCGCGTCAAATAGCTGATATGCCTAATCAATATTTCACAGCACCTGCGATCCACTCGTGTCCTTCGGTACAGCCTCAGCGCTTGACGGGGGGGAAACCGCGTGTAAGGTTCCAGGCTTCACAGCAATGGTGGGGCATGACGCATAACCTCGATGGTTTGCAGGATTGGTGGCAGGCAGTGCGGTCGATCGCCGCGCTGGTACACCGTGACGGCATCGCGCTCAACGAAGACAGCTCCCTCAAGGAGATGCTCACGGAGCAGGGCTTTTCGCCGGGCGGAATCGTCAAGGCTTTCGACTGGATCGAGCAGGCGAGCCTGTCGGGCAACCTCATGGACGCCCTGAGCATGCTCACCCCGGATTCGGACTGCGTCCGGGTCCAGCACCCGACCGAGCGCATCGGCATCCATCCCCGCATCTGGCGGGTGATCGAGCGCAGCCGGGCGCGCGGCCTCATCAGCCTGGAGATGGCCGAGCGCCTCATCGACGGTTTCCGCACCATCGACACGCGCGACTGGGAGCTCAACGACATCGAGACCGCGATGCACGAGATCCTCAAGCTCTCCGCCGACGACCCGAGCATGGCCGGCGGCGAGCTGCTCATGAAAGACAAGGGCCGCGATCATTACCACTGAATGCGAGCCGGCGCACAGGACGACCGTAAGATGGCCAAATATTTAGTAGTCGTGGAGTCGCCGACCAAGGTCAAGGCGCTCAAGAAATACCTGGGCAAGGACTACGAGGTCCTCGCCTCGAAGGGCCACGTAAAGGACCTCCCGGACCGCTCCCTCGGCGTCGACGTCGAGAGGGAGTTCGAGCCTCAGTACGTCACGATCCCCGGCAAGGAGAAGATCCTCAAGGAGATCACGACCGCCGCCAAGATCGCCGAGTCCGTCTTCCTGGCGCCTGACCCCGACCGTGAAGGCGAAGCCATTGCGTGGCACATCGCCGGCGAGCTGGATAAGCCGAAGGAGCTCATCAAGCGCGTTTTGATCCAGGAAATCACCAAAAAGGGCGTCCAGGACGCCATCGCCAACCCGCTCGAGCTCAACCTCCAGAAGTACGAGTCCCAGCAGGCGCGCCGCATCCTCGACCGCCTCGTGGGTTACCAGATTAGCCCGCTCCTCTGGAAGAAGGTGAAGCGAGGCCTGTCCGCCGGCCGCGTCCAGAGCGTCGCCGTCCGCCTGATCTGCGAGCGCGAGACCGAGGTCCGCAAGTTCAAGCCGGAAGAATACTGGACCGTCGACATCCACATGGACGCCGCGTCGCCGCCGCCCGTGATCGGGCGCCTGTTGTCGATCGACGGCAACAAGATCGGCAAGGACCTCAAGGTCACCACCGAAATGGATGCGACTTCGGTCAAAAAACGCATCGAATCCGGCAAGATCACGGTGAAGAGCGTCCAGCAGCGCGAACGCAAGAAGAATCCGGTTCCGCCGTTTACGACGTCCAAGCTCCAGCAGGAAGCTTACCGGAAGCTCGGCTTCAACGTGAAGCGGACCATGTCGGTGGCGCAGAGCCTCTACGAAGGTATCGAAGTCGAGGGCGAAGGCCCGCTCGGTCTGATCACATACATGCGTACCGACTCCACCCGCCTTTCGGACGACTCGGTCATCGCCGCGCGCGAATACATCAAGGAAAAGTACGGCGAGGAGAACGTTCCCGAGAAGCCCGTCGTCTACAAGACCAAGAAGTCGGCGCAGGACGCCCACGAAGCCATCCGCCCGACCACCTTGGACTTCTCGCCCGACAAGGTCTCGAAGGTCCTGTCGAAGGATCAGCTCTCGCTCTATCGCCTGATCTGGAACCGCTTCATCGCCTGCCAGATGAAACCCGCGGTCTACGACCAGATGTCCGTCGACTTCGACGCCGACGCCGGCAAGGTCGCTCTGCGCGCGACCGGCTCGCGGCTCCTCTTCAAAGGCTTCCTCGAGGTTTACGAGGAAGGCCAGGACGAGGAGCGCAAGCGCGCCGATGAAGACGGCGACGACGTCGACGGCAACATGCTGCCGCTCCTCAAGGAAGGCGAAGCCATCGCCCTCAAGAACGTCGACCTGCAGCAGCATTTCACCCAGCCGCCGCCGCGCTTCAACGAATCCTCGCTCGTCAAAGAGCTCGACGAGAAGGGCATCGGCCGCCCTTCGACGTACGCCACGATCCTTTCGACGATCGTCGACCGCGGCTACATCAAGAAGTCCGACAACCGCTACGAGCCTTCGGTCCTCGGCGAGAAGGTGAACGAGCTCCTTGTCGAGGCGTTCCCCGATATCCTGAGCGTCGTCTTCACGTCGACGATGGAAGAGACCCTCGACAAGGTTGAGGAGGGTACCGTCAACTGGCGGACTCTTTTGAAGGATTTCTACAAAAACTTCGCCGAGAGGGTCAAATCGGCCGAGTCCGGCATGCGCAACGTCAAGGCCTCGTCGGAGCCGACCGACATCGTCTGCGACCGCTGCGAAAGCCACTTCCACATCAAGTGGTCGTCGCGCGGCGAATTCCTCGGCTGCGCGGCGTATCCGAAGTGCCGCAATACGCGCGAATTCGTCCGCGACAACGACGGCAAGATCATCGTGACCGAGCCCAAGTACTCGGGCGACGAGTGCCCGAAGTGCGGTAAGAACATGGTCATCCGCAGCGGCCGCTACGGCGACTACATCGCCTGCGTCGAGTACCCGACCTGCCCGACCGTCAAGAGCCCGCAGTCCGACGTGAAATGCCCGGAAGCCGGCTGCTCGGGCGGCCTCGTCCCGCGCCGGACGCGCACGGGCAAGACGTTCTGGGGCTGCACCAACTACCCGGGCTGCCAGTACGCCGTCTGGGACAAGCCGGTCAACAAGCCATGCGGCGCCTGCCAGTTCCCGCTCCTCACCGAGAAGACGACCAAGCGCGACGGCACCCGGTACATCTGCCCGTCTTGCAAGACCGTCATCGAGGCCGAAGGCGGCGAGGTGGTGGAGGGGGTCGAGGGCAGCGACAAGAACAGCAGCGACGAGACCACCGCCTGAACTTCGTCCCCGGACCTGCGAAGTCCCTTCCGTCGGATCTCGGTCCGGCGTGAGGATGACCCCCTCGCAGGAGGTGGTCCATGAAGCGTGCGCCAGAGCCATTCGAATCCGTGTTCCGTGATGAGGCAGTCGACGAGGTCCTCGTCTCCGGCAGAGGAACGATGAGCGTCGTCCGCGGCCGGAGGATCGAGTCCGGCCGGTCGCCGTTCGCGGACCGCGAGGCGTTCGCGGTCTGGCTGTTCGAGCTGGCGCGGGAGCACGGGACGCGCCTCGATCCGATGCGGCCCGCGGCTGGCGGCAGCCTCGGCGGCGGCGCCTTTCGCTGGCACGCGGTCCTGAGTCCGGTCGCGGCGGACGGCCCCCTCCTGGCCTTGCGGCGGCACCGCTTCGAGGCGCTGCCGCTGGGCGCGTTCGTGGGCGGCGACGGGGCCCGGCTGCTGGCCGCCGCCTTCGACCACGGGAAGCCGCTCGTCATCGCGGGGCGCACCGGAAGCGGCAAAACCTCCCTGCTCGCGGCGCTCCTCGCCGAGCGCGCGGCGACGGAGCGGGTGGTGATCCTCGAGGCGCTCGAAGAGCTGCCGCAGGCGTCGCCCCATTGGGTCCGGCTCGTCGAGCGGGCGCCGAACCTCGAAGGCAAAGGCGGCGTGGCCCTGCCCCGGCTCTTTCAGGAGTGCCTGCGACTCAGGCCCGACCGGCTCGTGATCGGCGAGGTGCGCGGGACGGAGGCGCGCGTCTTCACGGAGGCCGCTCTCACCGGCCATCGCGGCGTCGTGACGACGATGCACGCGCGTTCGCGGGAGCAGGTCCTGGCGCGGCTTCGGGCGCTCGCGCCGCCCGAGCTCTTGCGCGAGCTGGAGGACGAGCTCGTCGTCGTCTCGATGAGCCCTGGCGCGGCGATCGGTGTCGACGCCGTGACGTTCGCATAACGGCAAAGCGCGCCGAGGTCCTTGGACCTCTGCGCGCTGGAAACGTAAGGAATCAGGCTTACTTGCGGCCGAACAAGAGCTTGAAGAAGCGCTTGACCATGCCGAAGAATCCTTGGCTTTGGCTGCCGCCCCGTGCCAGGGCTTTGCCATGATTGCTGCGGCCGCCGCCGCGTTGGCCGCCCTGTTGCTGCTGCTGGCCGCCGGCGTTCTGCGGGTTGCCGCCCTCGGCGCCACGGCCGCGGCCGCCGCGACGACGGCGTTTGCGCTTGGCATCGCTCTCCGGACCCTGCTGGCCGTCGGCATGCTGCGGACGCGGTTGCTGTTGTTGACCTTCGCGCGGTCCGCGGTCACGGTCGCCCCGTGGCTGATCGGGCCGCCCACCGCCGCCACTGCCACCACCGCCGCCTCCGCCACCACTGCGTGGTCCACGGTCCCGGTCCCGGTCGCGATCCCGGTCGCGATCCCGGTCGCGTCCACCGCCGCCGCCACTCGGACCGCCGGATCCACCGGAACCGCTGGGGCCGCCGGGGCCGCCGGGGCCGCCGGCGCTGCGTGGTCCACGGTCGCGATCGCCGCGGTTGTCGTCACGGTCGAAGCGGCCGCCGCCGTCCGGCTTCTTGTAGCGATCGGCAAACGGGTTGCCGGCCTTGTCTTCGATCTGCATGTAGCTCTCGTCGAACCACTCCGACTTCATCGCGATCGACTCGCCGAGGAGGTCGTTGATGGCGGCGAGGTTGTGGCCGTAATCGTCGCAAACCAGTGAGAACGCGCTGCCTTTGGCGCCGGCGCGGGCCGTGCGGCCGACCCGGTGGACGTAGTTCGAGGCGTCGTCGGGCAGGTCGAAGTTGTAGACGTGCGTCACGCCGGCGATGTGCAGGCCGCGGCTGGCGACGTCGGTCGCGATCAAGGCCTTGAGCTTGCCTTCCTTGATCGTGTGGATGAGCTTGATGCGCTTCTTCTGGGGAAGGTCGCCGGTGATGATGTCGACTTCCAAGCCGTTGTTGAGCAGCTTGAAGTGCAGCCACTCGGCGGTCAGCTTCGTGTTGGTGAAGATGAGCGAGCAGTTGGGGTTGTGGTCCTTAAGGAGGCCCATCAGCACCTTGAGCTTGGTCGTCGCGTGGCAGTGGATCGCATGCTGATCGATCATCTCGGGGGTGATCGTCTCGGGCGTGACCGAGATGTACTCGGGCGTCTCGAGGTATTCGAACGCGAGCTCTTTGACCTGCTCGTTCGTCGTCGCCGAGAAGAGCAGCTTCTGGGAGTTCTCGGGGATGCGCTTCAGGAAGAACTCGACGTCGTCGATGAAGCCCATGTCGAACATGCGGTCCGCTTCGTCGCAGACGAAGACGCTGATCTTCGAGAGGTCGACGACTTTCTTCTTCACGTAGTCCATGAGCCGACCGGGGGTGGCGACGATGACGTCGACGCCATCGCGGATCACTTTGGACTGGCCTTCGTAGTCGACGCCGCCGAAGACGGCGAGCGACCGGAGACCGACATGCTCCAGGATCCCCTTGGCGTCGTCCTCGATCTGCATCGCGAGCTCACGGGTCGGCGCGATGACGATGGCCCGCGGCGCGTGGTGGTCGCTGCCGGGAAGGGTCGCCTCGAGGAGTTTGTTGGCGATCGTGATAACGAAGACGCCGGTCTTGCCGGTGCCGGTCTG
>JAYVWD010000519.1:0-2184 GCA_043786345.1 Pseudomonadota bacterium | reverse complement strand
CCACGAGCCCGAAGAACCCCTTCGACCTCTTCGACCGGCGCCTCGGCGCGACCATGATCAAGGTCCACGTCCCCGACGAAAAGCGCGCCTTCAACTACTATGCGGCCCTGCTGCTCGAGGGCGCCGACCGGAACGGCGACGTCGGCGGCGTGCTGCGCGGCGAGTTCGCGTTTCTCGGCACCGGCGAGCTCGCCCTGAGTTTGGCCGCGCGCCGGTCCCAGCCGACCCGGTTGGGGCTCGACGTCTCGACCGCGCTCGGGCCCGTCGACGTCTTCGTCGAGGCCGCGGCGAGCCGGCGCGAGACCCGCTCGTTCTACACCGGCAAGCTCGACCCGAAGACCAACCAGCTGCCGGTCGCGGCGAAGGACGGGAAGAAGACCTTCACCCAGCTCGTCACCGGGATCGCGAAGGTCTGGAAATACAGCGACGACGACAAGGTCACGCTCGGCGCCGAGTTCTTCCAGAACGGCCTCGGCTACGACGACCGGGAGCTCGGGATCTATTCCCTGGTGAACCGGCAGTCGCAGCCGCTCTACGTGGGAAAACGCTACGCGGGCGCTTACGTCACGGTCCCGAGCCCGGGCTCCTGGAACGATACGGCGTTTTATTTGAACGCGTTGAAGAACTTTTCGGACGGGACGGCGCGGGCGAGCATCACGGCGACTTGGACCCTCTATAAAGAAGCGACGCTCGAGCTCTTCGCGAACCGCTGTTTCGGTGACTTCGGGGAGTTGTGCTTCCGGGTGCCGGGGAGCTACCAGAGCCTGGCCCAGTCGCCGGCGCTGCCGCCGGCGGAGAAGCCGATTCTGGCGGCGCTGCCGACCAAACGAACGGTGGGGACGGCGGGTGCCGGCTTCAGTATGAAATTCTGAAACTGCTCGCCTTGCCTGCGCCCGGCGGGTGATGCCACTTAAGCGGCGGCGGACTTTGGGGTATGTCGATCTTTGCGCATCCCTTGTCAGCTGCGCGAGGTCTTCCGGCGACTCCGAGATAACAGCCGGATCTTATTTGTAAAATTAGCCTCAGGCGAGGCGCCGGTCATGCCGAAGAGGCGGAGAGGGCTTCCATGCTGCGCCCCATCCTCGCAAGTCTCGCCCAGTGGATGGACCGCCTCGTAGGAAGCGACGTCGGCGGTGCCGGGTTAGCCACGGCGTGCAGGTTTTCAGCAAGTTCATCCGCCTGAAACACTAGCGTCATGACGATCGCTTCCCGCCGTCCGTTCCTCACTTCCACTTGACGTCGTCAAGTGGTGCGAGGATTTACAGCGGTCTTGCGGGTCATAAAAACAGTGGCCGAAACTTGGCCCAGTGAGCGCGCGCCGTAATGAGGCCCGCCAGGACGATCACGGCCGGCAGCACCAGATTCTCGATCCCCGGCGTGAGAAACACGTGGAACAGGAAGATCTGCAGGCAAATCGGCGCGAGGATCAGGAGGGCGAGGGGGACCTGCTTGTTGAGGAGCAGGAGGATCCCGGAAACGGTCTGACTCAGCGCCAGGAGCGGCATGAAGTAGGGCGCGACCAGCAGCCCGGCCATGAAGGCCATGACCGGGGCGGGCATCGGCGGCATCGGCATGAAGTGGAAGAAGCCGTTGAGGCCGAAGACGGTAAAGATGAGCCCCAGAAGAACGCGCGCCACCAGAACGACCCACTTATTCATCGACAGCCCTCCTTGTTGCATCCATAGCGATGACGATACTCCGTCCGGACGAACCTTTGCCTTAAAAGAGGAACCCGAGCGTCCCGACCAAAACCTGCGTGTGGGCGATCTTCCCGAGGTCTTCACCCAATTTCTGGGTGTCGTCGGCGAAGGAGGTCTCGGCCTGGCTGAGGGCGCCCTTAGTGGTCGTCGCGGTTTTCGCCGACGACGACACCGGGTAGTGGTAGCCGATCCAGTCGGCGCCGATCGTGAGGCCGTTGTCGAAGGCCCAGTGGTTGCCGATCGTGAGGCCGACCGTGATGCTCGACGACTTGACCTCCATGTCGACCTCGTTGGCGCCGTCGGTGGTCTTGATGTCGGCGGTCGCCGAGATGATGCGGTAGCTCAGGACGCTGGCCACGTTGAAGGAGTTGCCGACGAAGAAGCGCGCCTTGGCGAAGAAGAGCTTCGCCCCGATCTTGTCGTTGGTGATTGTGATGTCGCTGGTATTGCCGGTGCTGCCGGCATTCAGGTCCTCCGAGCCCGC
>JAYVWD010000518.1:0-3003 GCA_043786345.1 Pseudomonadota bacterium | reverse complement strand
TCTTCCTGGATGCGGCGGGAGATCTCGCGCGCTTCCGGGTCGTCGAAGGCCAGGCGCATCTTGAAGAACACGTCCTGCAGGCCCATCACGCCGAGGCCGACGGGGCGCCAGCGGTGGTTCGATTCCTTCGCCTGGGGGATCGGGTAGTAGTTGATGTCGATCACGCGGTCCAGGTAGCGGACGGCGAGCTTGACGTTCCTCGCGAGCGTCGCGAAGTCGAATTTGCCGTCGCTCGTGACGTAACGCGCGAGGTTGATCGAGCCGAGGTTGCAGACCGCGGTCTCCTTGTCCGACGTGACCTCGAGGATCTCGGTGCAGAGGTTCGACAGGTGGATGACGTTGTGCGGCAGGCCCGTCTGGTTGGACTTGAGGTTGGACGCGTCCTTGAACGTGATCCAGCCGTTGCCCGTCTGTGCCATGGTCTTCATCATCAGAGCATAGAGGTCGCGGGCCTTGAGGACCTTGACGGCCTGGCCATCCTTCTCGGCCTGCTCGTAGGCCGCCTCGAAGGCGGCGCCGTAGAGGTCGACCAGGTGGGGGGTCGTCTTCGGGTCGAAGAGCGACCAGTCGCCGTCCAGCTTCAGCCGCTTCATGAACAGGTCGGGGATCCAGTTCGCGAGGTTGAGGTTGTGGGTGCGCGAGGCTTCGTCGCCGGTGTTGTTGCGGAGCTGGAGGAAGTCGAGGATGTCGGCGTGCCAGGTCTCGAGGTAGATGCAGCAGGCGCCCTTACGCTTGCCGCCTTGGTTGACCGCGGCGACCGAGGAGTCGAGGGTCTTGAGGAACGGCACGATGCCGTTCGACTGGCCGTTGGTGCCTTTGATCAGCGAGCCGCGGGCGCGCACGCGGTGGTACGCGAGGCCGATGCCGCCGGCGAACTTCGACAGCATCGCGACGTCGCGGTACTTGTCGTAGATCGACGCGAGGTCGTCCAGGGGCGAGTCGAGCAGGTAGCACGACGACATCTGGGAGTGGCGCGTGCCGGCGTTGAACAGGGTCGGCGTCGACGGCATGTACGCGAAGGACGAGATGAGGTTGTAGAACTCGATCGCCTCGGTGGCGTTGGTCGAGAGGCCGCAGGCGACGCGCATGAAAAAGTACTGCGCCGTCTCGATGACGTTGCGGCTCAAGGGGTCGCGGAGCAGGTAGCGGTCGTACACCGTGCGCAGCCCGAAGTACTCGAAGATATCCGAATTCTTCCGTTGAATCGCGGAGTTGAGCTCGTGGGCGTTGGCGCGGACGAACTGGTAGGTGACGTCGCCGATGAGGCCGACCTGGTGGCCCGCATGGATCGAGTCGAAGAAGGTCTCGATGCCGCGGACGATGTAGACCTCTTTCGCGATGTAGACGTCGAGAAGGCGCGCGGCGAGCTTCGAGTACTCGGGCTCCTCGCTGATCATCATCGCGGCGTTCGAGATCAGGAGCGCGTCGAGCTCGGTCGTACTGACGCCGTCATAGATGCCGCGGATCGCCTTGTGGGCGACGACCTGGGGCTCGATGTTGGCGAGGCCGTCGGCGCTGCGGGCGACCTTCAGGATGATCTGCAACGGGTCGACGATCTCGTGGCTGCCGTCGCGTTTGCGCACGCGCAGGAGCGGGTCGACCTCGGGCGAAAGCACGGGGACTTTGGCGGCGGTCGCGGGGGTGGCGGTCGCGGTCACTGGCGTCATCGGGAGCTCCTTCTCAACACTGCTTTGCCCAAAAAACAGACAAGATTATCGACAGCTTCAGGTGTTTGGATTCACACACCTCAAGCGCACATTTTGGTGAACTGTCAGATAAGGTTTGCCCAGAAAGCAGCATATCTAGCGTGCATTTTACCCGTCAACCGCTAAGTCTAGCGTTAAAAGGGAAGGCGCGGCCCCTCTTGGTTTGCGAATAAAGAAATACTGTAACCCTTGGGCCCCAAGCAGTTGGTGCCTGTGAAAAAGTTGGAGGCCATGTGGCCCAAGGGTTAGCGGGCTTTTTTGCACAGGCACAAAAAAGCGCCACATTATGAGAGGCGCTTTGCGTAGTAAATAAGCAGCGGTAGTTCTTTCGGTGAGTTGCTCCGACTCCTACGATTTTTGCGCGAAAACAGGCGCGCAAATCGCCTGAGTCGTTGACAGCAATGCGGCGAGCTGCGGGGCGTCCGGAGCGACGAGCGTAACGTGTCCGACCTTCCGGCCCGGCTTGACGGTCTTGCCGTAAAAGTGGGCGTGGACGCCGTCACGGCGCAGGAGCGCGGCGAGGTCGGGCAGGTGGCCGATGAGGTTGATCATGGCGGCATGGCCGCGCGCCGCGGTGGCGCCGAGCGGCAGTCCGGTGACGGCGCGGACGTGGTTTTCGAACTGGCTCGTGGCGGCGCCCTCGATGGTCCAATGGCCGCTGTTGTGGACGCGCGGCGCGAGCTCGTTGACGATGAGCCGCGGCGCGTCGGCGGCGAGGAAGAACTCGAGGACGAGGACGCCGGTGTAGTCGAGCGCCGCGAGGACCTTGGCGGCAGCCGCCTCGGCGGCCCGGACGACGGCGGCCGGGACGGCCGCGGGGGCGCGGGTGAGGGTCAGGATCCCGTTCGTATGGGTATTGTCGCAGAGCGGGTAGAAGCGCTGGTCGCCGTCCCGGCCGCGCACCGCGATGAGCGAGAGCTCGCGCGTAAACGTCACGAAGCCTTCCAGGATCAGGCCGCGGCCGCCGAGCGCCTGGAGCGCAGGGGCCAGGTCGGCGGGCGCCGTAAGGACGACCTGGCCGCGGCCGTCGTAGCCCAGGCGGCGCGTCTTGAGGACCGCCGGCAGGCCCAAGGCCTTGGCGGCGGCCTCGAGGTCCGGCAGCGAGTCCACGGGGGCGAACGGCGCCGTCTCGATGCCGAGGCCGTTGAGGAAGGTCTTCTCCGTCAGCCGGTCCTGCGCCGTCTCGAAGGCGCGGGGCGGCGGGAAGACGGGCACGGTCTTCGCCAGCGCGTGCAAGGCGGTCACCGGGACGTTCTCGAACTCGCAGGTGACGACGTCGAGGCCCTCGGCGAAGCGC
>JAYVWD010000517.1:0-2965 GCA_043786345.1 Pseudomonadota bacterium | reverse complement strand
GACGCGACGGCGAAGCTCAAGGGCGAAGGCGACTGTTTCGCCCCGGGCCTGCTCAATCAGCGCACCTTCGATATCAACTCGATCCAATGCTACAACCCGGACCGGGACCTCAACACCAAGGCCGTCGGCGACCACCTCGAGATCGAGAACCGCCCCAAGCTCGACGGCACCGACGAGGCCTGCATGGCCGGTTACGGCCGCGCCGCGATGGGGTCGACGATCGGCTTCGTCGACAGCGCGACCGGCCTCGTCCTCGCGATGCTCTGCCAGGCGAAGAAGGACGGGAAGTCCTCCGAGCTGCCCGCCCTCGACGCCACCCTCGACCTCAAGACCTCGCTGCAAACGGCCGTCCAGGGCGCCGCGGCCGTCACCACGGCCACGATCAAGCGGCTGGCCGACCAGGCCGACGGCTCCCCGGTCTACCGCACCGACGTCGTCGTCACCACGAACAACGGCCAGCGCGGGACCGAGGTCCACCTCCTGCACTCGCCGTCGAAGACCGCGGGCAACGCCACCGCGAACGGACGGCTCTGGATCAAGAACTCCGGCGACCAGAACGGCGCCGACCACATCGAGGTCACCTACGCCCGGAGCGGCACCGCGACGGAGCCGCGCATCCAGTACCGGCTGATCCAGGGCCTGTTCAAGACCAAGGGCACCGGCATCTCTGCCCCCCTCGTCATCGGCGCCGATCCGTTCGACGCCACGGGCCACCTCGACCTCAACAAGACGGCCGGCGCGACCGGCAAGTTTCCGACCGACACCAACAACGACATGAACGCGTCCCTGAGCGCCCAGCAGTTCATCGCCTTCGACGTGAACCCGCTGTCCAACGTCGGTAAGCTGATGTTCTGGAAGAACTTCGGCGGCAACTACGACGAGGCCGCCCGCGGCATGGTCTTCGACCTCGAGAAAGGCGACGGCAACGCGCTCGCCGGCTGCTCCCTCTCCGGCGCCACGACCGCCGGCGCGGACGCCGGCATGAGCATCCGCAAAGCGCTCAAGGTCGGGTTCGACAAGCTGACTCCGCGCGGTTACTACCATCCGTCCGGCAAACCGCAGCCGAACTGCTCGACCGGCCTCTGCCAGTTCGCCCCGTTCGTCTACAAACAGTGCTTCCGCCAGGACCCCGCCGGCCTCTACCTGATCGACGCCGCCGCCACGTCGGACGACGCCGCCGGCTTCGACATCCTGCCGGCCGGCAGCGTCGACGTGACCCTGCCCGACCTGGCGAGCTTGCCCGAGCTGGCGCTCTGAGTTAAGACACCTCAACGAACCGTTTTCGTTGGGGTGATCTTATGACTCAAGGCTCGAACAACGTCCTCGCCCGCGCCCAGTACTGGGCGACCGCCAAAGTCTTCGACCAGAGCACGCGCGACGAGATCGCCCGCCTCCTCGAAAACCAAGACGAAAAAGAACTGACCGAGCGCTTCTACCGCGACCTCGAGTTCGGCACGGGCGGCATGCGCGGCGTCATGGGCGCCGGCACCAACCGGATGAACGTCTACAACATCCGCAAGGCCACCACGGCGCTCGCGACCTACCTCAAGGCCACCTTCAAGGACGAGAAGGACCTCAAGGTCGCCATCTCGCACGACTCGCGCCACTTCTCCCGCGACTTCGCCAAGGCGACGGCGCAGGTGCTCGCCGCCAACGGCATCCAGGCGCTCCTGACGACCGACCTGCGCCCCGTCCCGATGCTCTCGTTCATGGTCCGCCATTTCGGGTGCAAGGCCGGCGTCTGCGTCACGGCCAGCCACAACCCGCCCGACTACAACGGCTACAAGGTCTACTGGGAAACCGGCGGCCAGCTCGTGCCGCCCCACGACCAGGCCATCGTCAAGCTCTACACCGACGGCATCGACTTCGACGTCATCAAGACGATGAACTATCTCGAGGGCCAGCAGAAAGGCCTGATCAAGGAGATTGGCGCCGAGCTCGACGACGCCTACTTCCGCCGCGTCGAGGCGCTGTCGCAGCACGAGCAGGGCAGGAAGGGCTTCAAGATCGTCTATACGCCGCTCCACGGTTCCGGCCTCTACCCGGTCGAGCACATGCTCAAGCGCTTCGGCTTCGACGACGTCACCGTCGTGCCCGAGCAGCGCGCGCCGGACGGGAGCTTCCCCACGGTCAAGTCCCCGAACCCGGAGGACCCCGCCGCCTTCAACATGGCCCGCGACCTCGCCCGGAAGATCGGGGCCGACATCATCCTCGCCACCGACCCCGACTGCGACCGCATCGGCATGGAAATCCGGGTCGGTGACGACTACTTCCGCCCCAACGGCAACCAGATCGGCTGCCTGCTCAACGAATACATGCTCGCCTCGGGCAAGGAAAAGGGCCGGCTCCCGCCGAACCCGCTCATCCTCAAGACCATCGTGACCACCGACCTCCAGGACGACCTGGCCCGCGAGTACGGCGCGACCTGCGAGGAAACACTCACCGGCTTCAAGTGGATCTGCGAGCGCATCGAGGACTATGAGACCGGCAAGCGCGCCCCGAAGCGCACCTTCGTCTGCGGCGGGGAGGAGAGCTACGGCTTCCTCGCCGACAGCTTCGTCCGCGACAAGGACGGCGTCATGTCGTGCTGCCTCGCGGCCGAGATGGTCGCCTACTACAAGTCCAAAGGTAAAACCGTCGTCGACGCCCTGGACGGCATGTTCACCCGGCACGGCGTCTACCAGGAGTCCCTGTACAACCTCACGCTTCCGGGGAAGGAAGGCGCCGAGGCGATCAAAGCCATGATGGGCCGGCTCCGCGCCGCCCCGCCCCGCGTAATCGACGGAATCCCCGTGGCAAAGCTGCGCGATTTCGAGACCGGCCAAGAGCTCGAGGCTGCTGCCGCCGGTTTCAGCAAGACCGGCGATTTAACGTTGCCGCGGTCCGACGTGCTACAATTCATATTAAAAGACGGTACGAAAGTCAGCGTCCGACCGTCGGGCACCGAGCCCAAAATCAAGTTCTA
>JAYVWD010000516.1:0-9107 GCA_043786345.1 Pseudomonadota bacterium | reverse complement strand
TTCTCCTTCACCAGCTCGAGCATCGCGAGGACGTGGACGACGAACTCGTAGCGGGTCTTGAAGACGTTGTACATGCCCTGAAAGAGCATGAATCTGATCGAGTCCAGGTCTTGCGAGAGCTTCTCGATCGTCGCTTCGACGGTGATCATGTGGAGCTTGGCGGTGTGCGTCGCATTGCGCCGGCGCTCGCCGAGGGCGCGCAGCATCTGCTCGTAGAGGACGACGAGGGTCGCGGCTTCGCCCGTCAGCGGGGCTTCCACGTGTTCATAGAGCGGCGCGAGCCGGTTCCACTCCTGGTTCATCTGAATCTCGACGCCCATCTGGGGCATCTGCATGAAGTGGTCGGCGACGTTGCGGAAAGTCTCATATTGAATGAGGCGCTCCTGGAGCGTGCGGACCGGGTCGTCGTCCTCGAGGCTGTCGTCGCCCGCGGCCTTCTCGTCATGGGGAAGGAGCATGCGGGTTTTGATCTCGATCAGCGTCGCCGCCATCTCGAGGAATTCGCCGGCCTGCTGGAGGTCGTTGAACTTCATCAACCGCAGATAGTTGACGTACTCCTGCGTCAGGACGAACACGTCGATCGCGAAGATGTCGATCTCGTGGACCCGGATCAGGTGTAAAAGCAGGTCGAGCGGACCCTCGAACTGCTCTGTTTTTACAAAGTAATCGGAGCTCAGTTAAAGGAACCTCTCGGCTCAAGGCTCGCCGGCTCGCCTTAAGGCTCTAAGACAACCTGCTTAAAACGTGGACATTGGACTCAAGTCCACGTTATACCCTGCAAACCCCTGAGTGGCCAAGCCGGATGCACGGTTTTTTACGAAATCTCATAAGCTCTTTTCCTCACCCGACGCACCCCCGCTTCAAAGAGCTCCTTCGCGCTTTGCACGGCGCGGGCGATGCCTTCGGGCAGCCGGGGGCGCTCGACGGCGCCTGGGCCGTTTCGACGGCGTACCAAGCCATTGAAACATTTAGGCAAGAGCCCGAACGCGGGTTCTCAGCCGGCGATGCGGGCGGCAGCGTGCGGGCGTTCCGCTCGAGCGGCACGACGCAGGGTGCGTGCGCGGCCTCGCACTTCTCCGGGGTCGGACTCGACTTCTACGAGCTCGGCAGCCTGATCGCTTTTTTCTCCATGATTCAGCGGGTATTCCCCGGGCAGGAGCCCTTCGCCGTGCCGGGGGTGAGCCTGGTTCCGTCGGTCGCCGACTGGGGGGATTCGTCGCTCGCCCAGATGGTCGCGTGGATCGCCAAGTGGGCGCCCGTCGAATATGCGACGGAAAATGCAGGCTTGGGGCGCGCGCCGCGCTGGGTCTTCGGGACCGCCTTCCACTTCGTCAACCTGATCGACGCCGGGCGCGCGGCGCCGCTGCCCGAAGGCTCTTTGATCATCGAGACCGGCGGCACCAAAGGGCGCGCGCGCGAAATCGGCCGGGCGGAATTCTACGCCGAGCTGACCCGGGCCTTCGGCGTGCCGCGCGCGCGGATCGTCAGCGAATACGGGATGTGCGAACTGGCGGCGCAGGCCTATGACTTCGAGGGCGACGGCTTCCGCTTCCCGTTCTGGGTCACGCCGGCCGTCGTGACGGGGCCCGGCGTCGTGGCGAAACGGGGCGAGGGGCTGCTCCTGGTGAACGATCCGCTGCGCGTCGATCATGCGCTCGCCATCCGGGCCGAGGACCTGGCGCGGGTCGAGGGCGCGGGGAGGTTCCAGCTGCTCGGACGGGCGCCCAAGGCGCCGCTCAAAGGCTGCTCGCTGCTCGCCGAGGAGGTCGCCGCAGCCGGCCCGGCTGCGCCCGCGTGTCCGCGCATCCGCACGTTCCGCCCCGATCCTTTGACGGTCGACCGCGCCCGCCGGAAGCTCTTCCAGTTTCTGACCGAGGGCGAGGCCCATGCGGCACTGACCGCAGATCTAGGCGGCGAGGCGCTGGCGAAGGCGGCGCTCGAGGATCTGGCGCAAAGCGTCCCCACGTCCGAGGCCCATTGGCGCGAGGCGGCGGCGGTCGCGGCGGACCGCGGCGAAATCCCCGCGCGTTGGTTGCTCATCCTTCCCGAGAATCACCCCGTCGTCGGCGTGTATCCGGTCGCGCTCGGCGCGGCGCTCGGCTTAGACCTCACGGTGCGGATTCCCGGCGCCCTCGCCGGCGACGGACGCTTCCTCGCGCTGCTGCTCGCGGCGTTCGGCGCGAAGGGCGTCGCGGCGACCTTCCGCATCAATTCGGCGCTGGACGTCGCGGCGTTCGACGCGATCCTGATGTACGGCGACGACGACACCGTCGCGCGGGTGCGCGCGGCGAGCGGCGGCAAGCCCGTCGTCGGCTTCGGCGGGCGCGCCGGCGCGAGTCTGATCGACGGCGCGGACCCGGAGCCGCGCACCGTGAAGGCCTTGGCGCGCGATGCGTTCGGGCTGGGCCAAGCCGGGTGCATGTCGGTCCGCCTCGCAGTCGTCATCGGCGCCGCGGCGCGCGCGCGCGAATTTTCCGAGGCCGTGCGCAAGGCCGGTGAGGACTTTCTGCACGCGATGACGATCCCCGCCGCCGCGCGGATCGGCCACGAGCTCGAGGCGACGCGCCTCGCCGCGCTCGGCTTCACGGTGCTCGCCGCGAAAGGCCCGCGCACGCCGCTGATCGCCTATAAACAAGGACTTTCTCATGCCTCGGAAGCCTTGGCGCTCAGGCCTTACACGTTACCGCTGCTGTTCGCCGGGGAACGCGCGCCGACGCTCTTCGCCGAAAGCACATTTGGCACCGTCACCGCAAGCCCCCGGTATCTCGATGAAGCCATGAGCGGGGAGCGCCTCAAAAATCCGTGCCGCGGCAAGTCCTTCCGCCCGCTTGGCCGCGCGAACGCGCCCGCGTGGGACGGTTTACATGAGGGCCGCCCGCTCTTCCGCGCGAACTAAATTTCGCCCCTTGGGCATCACCGTCCAGCCCGCCGTGTTATGATGACGCTACACAGCATAGTTTAAGAGTTTTCCTGCGATTCATGCGTTTCCCGCGCGCGTCGCTCCCCGAACCGTGAACTCGGAGATGCCGATCGTATGAGTCTATGCGCGATCACCTCGCGATGGTTTCATCCGCTGCTCGAGAAACCGCTCGGGCGGAAGCCGCGGCCCATGTCCAGGGATCAGCTCGTCGTGCTCGCTTACGACTACTACCTGCGCTTCCTGCCGTTCTTCCAGGACCAGGCCGAGGGCACGATCGAGGCCGGCGTCGAGATCGAGTTCACGCAGCGGATGCGCCAGAAGCTCGGGCTCGCGTACCTGTTCGAGCACAAGATCCGCCTCAATCAGAGCTACTTCGCGAAGGATCCCTCGCTCCTTCCGTACACGCTCTTTCACGAGATGACGCATCTGTGGCTGTATGACTGCCTGCTGGACCCCGGGCACACGCGCCGTTTCTACAATAAAATGCATGAGTTCGAGTCCACGGGCCTGCCCATTGACCCCGACGTTCACATCCATGTGCGGGTCGCGCCCGAAGGCAAGTATGTGTATAGTTGCCCTAACTGCAAAAATCGCTGGTATCTCCGGGACCGGCTGAACTACTCGATCTACTGCGGCCACTGTTTCGACAAAGAAGGCGTGGAATATTACGCCAAACGGCTCAAGACCGTGCAGCGGCCCATGCTGGCGCCGCCGGACTCGGAGTCCGCGGCATAAGACCAAGGTATTCGGATGCATCGACCCAAGACATTGAACTGGCTCAATACGGCCACACTCCTCTGCCTGGGTTTCGGATTTGCGCCGCCGGGCCTCGCGAAAATGACGCTGCTCAAGCAGCCGCTCAACTCCGCCTTCACGCCGATCCTCTTCGTTTCGCCGTCGAGTTTCGCGGCGCAGCTGCTCGGGGACGCCGAGAAGAAGAAGCTGATCGAGGCCTTCTGCGCGAACGTGAACGCCCAGTTCAAGCGTTACCAGTGGAAAGACGACGCCTGCGGCACGGTCCCCTGGAAGACCGACATGAAGTCGCGCGGCGGCCACCCGCTGATCTACGCGGAGTTCGGCACCGGCCCCGAGACGACCTTGCTCCTCGGCGGCGTCCACCCCGACGAGCTGACGCCGGTTCCGATCGCCTTCCGGGTGGCGCGCCACATCGCCGAGCACCCCGACGCGCTCAAGGCCGACGTCCACGTGATCATCGCGCCCCTGGTGAATCCTGACGGTTTCATCCGTCAGGTACCGACGCGCACCAACTTGAGCGGCGTCAACCTTAACCGCAACTTCTTCACTTTCGACTGGTACAACAAGGCCAAGAAGCTCTGGCAGGACCGCCGCGAGAGCTCGCCCGCGCATTTTCCCGGCTATTTCCCGAATTCCGAGATCGAGACGATCTTCCAGATCCAGCTGATCGACGACTTCCACCCCGACAAGATCCTCTCGATCCACGCGCCGCTCGGCTTCCTCGACTACGACGGGCCGGGCGACGGCCAGCTCCCGGGCAAGCTCACGGCGACCCAGAACCGGGCGCGGCGCCTCGTCACCGCGATCTCCGAGAAGTCCGACAACTACAAGGTCGTCGACTACACGTTTTTCCCGGGCTCCCTCGGCAACTACGCCGGCAACGAGCGGCACATCCCGACCGTGACCCTGGAGTTCGAGAAGACCGACCCGCGCGTCGTGGACCTCTACTGGAAGCAGTTCCTCCCGGGGATCATGCAGTCGATCCATTACCCGTTCTCGCACACGTCGGAGCCGCCCGCCGGCAACGCCTCGCCCTTTTCGTCGGTCTACGTCCCGGGCAAGAAGCCGACGATCTGACCATGAAAAGCACCCGCGAGGTCCCGTCGCGGAATGAGCTCGCGATCTATTTTACGTGACGTTCCACGACGATCGAAACGTCGGCTCGACGGCGGCGCCATGGACCGAGTCCTACCCGTACTACCGGCTCGCGGCCGCCGGGAAACCCGAGCGCGGCGGCAATTTCAGCGCCGACCGACCAATGCCGATGGCGCTCAATCACTGCTGGCATTGGGGCCAGCGGGCCTCGGCATTCATGCGGCGGGTCGTGCCCGTGTTCGCGGTCGGAACCGACCGCGAGAGGTTGACGGTCGCCGTCGTCGGCGAGGCCCGGCGCGACTATGAGCGGCAATTCCACCGACACTTCATCGATGAAATGGCTTCTAGAACTCGATGGCGATCGTCTGGTGCTCGTTCAGCACCCGCGACGTGACATCGATCGTGTCGCGGACCTTGTCGCCGCCGCCGGGGACCCACACGCTCAGCCGGCCGCGGCCCTTGCCGAAGTTGAAGTCCTCGAAGCCACCGCCACAACCCGCAAGATTCAGGCCTTTATTGGTCGAATGGCCCTTGAGGCCGAAGCCTTCGGCGTTGCCGCCCGTCGTGCTGCCGCCTTGGCCGCCGCCGCCCGATTTACTGGAGGACGAGCTGATGCCGCCGCCTTGTTGGCCGTTGCCACCGGTGACGACATTGCTCGGGCTCGAGCTGCCCTTGGGGCTTTCGAAATTCTCGTCGGGAACGCCGCTGATGCCGCCTTCGGTGCCGCCGAACTCCTGCGCACCGTTACATTCGGCGCCGTCTTCGCCGAAGATCTGCTCGTAACCGTCGGTGCCGATGACTTTTCCCCTGAGGTCGCTCTGCTGGTAGTCGCCGACGCTTGGCGGGAGCTTCACCTCGATGAAGACCTGGTAGCTCTGGCCCGGCGCCGGGTCCCGCGGGACCGTCCACACTGTGAAGCTGCCCCGGGTCGTGGCGTTCGGCGGAGCGGCGGAGGCGATGTCGGCCGACTTGGAGCGATCGATCGAGTCGGTCTTCCGGACCGACCTGCGCTTGTTGCCCTGGCTGAAGGTCGCGCTGGACGTGTCCTTCTTACATGCCGGAAGGACGGAAACCGCCAAAAATATTAGGGTAAATAAGGCGTAGAGGGCGTTCATGAGCGGTCTCCCGGGGTGCGATTGATTGAGCAATTGTACCTCAGAAACGGGACTCTCTGACCTCTTCGAAGCGCAGCGGGGCAGGGCAGACGGCCGAGGCGCTCGACGGGCCTCCGAGGCGCAGCCAGAAGTCCCAGGGGTGTCCCCCGGCCGACAGGCCGGAGACCTCGAAGTACATGCCGGTGCGGACCTCGTCCTTGGCGAGGTCGAAGTCCCAGCCCATGCTCTCCTGGTGGCGGCGCGCGTCTTCGACGTAGATCGGGAAGAAGCCGCGCTCGACGAGCTTCCGCTCGAGCCCGAGGTCCATCGACATGGTCTTGTCCGCGATCTCCACCGTGTACTTGAAGGTGCACTGGTCCTTCACGCAGAACTTCAGGCCTTCCTTCGCGAGCTCCCGCCAGCCCTTCTTGATGAGCGCGGTGTCCATCGTCGGCATGGTGAGCGCGCGCGGGGCCTTTTGCGCGGCGGGTGAGAGGATCCAGGTGTAGAGGATGCCGCTCGCCGGATTGAGGTACTTCGACGCGTCGACCGGGATGTTCACCATCATCGGGATATGGCTGGAATTCTCGTAGAAGCCGACGTCGGTCGAGAGGCTCATCTTGATCTTGAAAAAGAGGATCTTGAGGTAAAACGACAGGCGCGCCAGGTTGCCCACGGGGCCGATCCGGTGGGACTCGAGGTGGGACTCGATCTCCTTGGCGTCGAAATTCATGCTGAAAAAGTTTTTGACGTCGGCGTGGATCATCAGCGCCGAGCGCTCGGCGATCGTCTCCCACGTTCCCTGGACGGCGTTGCGGAAGTTGATGGCCTCGAACTGCATGTAGTTGTCGGGGTTGAAGCGGTACTTGTAGATCGGGCTCTCGAGGTAGTCCTTCTCCGGCTTGAAATCGACGAGCGGCGCGAAGGCCACGGCGTCGCCGAAGGAGCCGCAGTTCGTCAGGTAGGCGTAGCGCTCGGAGCTCGGGTCTCGGAGCTCGAGCACCGGCTTGCCGCGGCAGGGGAGCTTGTCTTTCTTCAGGTCCGCCTTCGGGCCGAAGTCCTCGACGCGAAAGGTGAGGAAGTCGTCGTTGTCGAGCTCATGATCCGGGTAATGGACCTCGACGTTGAATTTGAGGTGGCCCTCGGCGTCGATCGGATCGATCTGCACCGGGGCCGCGCGGAACTTGCGGGTCGCCGCGTCCAGGGCGAACAGCCGCACGCCCTTGCGCATGCCCTTGAGGCGGGGGATGGTCTCGAGCTCGAACAGCACGGCCGGGCAGGCGTGTACGACCGGAGAGAGGGTCGACAACGCGACCAGAAGAAGGGTATAGGATCGCCTCATGGTGCCAACCAAGCCTCAAATGGGCGAGCGCCCTCTCGTCCTGGCCGATTTCGAGTATCCGCATCCGGATGAGCTCGTTGCGCAGACGCCCTGCGTCGACCGCGACGGGGCGCGTCTGCTCGTCCGCGCCGCGGACGGGGCCCTGCGGCACCGCGCCATCCCTGATCTTACCTCAGAACTGGCGGCGGGAACGCTGCTAGTTTTGAACGATACCCGCGTGTTCCCGAGCCGGCTCAAGGCGCGGCTTTCGACCGGCGGGTACGTGGAAATCTTCCTCCTCGAGGCGGCGGACGACGGGACGTGGACGGCGTTGGCGCGGCCGCTCAAAAAACTCAGGCCCGGCATAGAGCTCGCGCTCGGCGCGGGCGCCACCGTCACCGTCCAAGGGCGCGAGGACGAGCGGGTGCGCGTCCGCTTTACGCTGCCCGACGGCATCGGGCTCTTCGATTGGCTCGAGCTCCACGGCATCGTGCCGCTGCCCCCCTACATCAAGCGGCCGGATCCGGTCGCGGCGTCGGTATCGCCGGATCATGCGCGTTACCAGACGATCTATGCGCGCGACCTCGGCTCGGTGGCGGCGCCGACGGCGGGGCTGCACTTCACCGAGCGCTTGTTCGCCGCCCTGCGGGCGAAGGACGTCGAAGCCCGGTTCGTGTCGCTGCACGTCGGCGCGGGCACGTTCCTGGGGGTAAAGACAGAAGACCCGTCCGCCCACAAGATGCACCGCGAGCCCTTCTACGTCGGCCGGGCGACGGTCCTGGCGCTGATCGCGGCGCGGCGCGCGGGGCGCCCCGTCGTCGCCGTCGGGACGACGACCTTTCGCACGCTGGAGCAGCTCGGCGCGCTCGCGGGCGATGTGAACGACGACGCAGCGCTGCTGGCGCTGGCCGACCGGTGGCTCTCGACCGAGCTCTTCATCTATCCGCGGACGGCCTCGCACCGCTACCTGCCACGCCTCGTTACCGGGCTGGTGACCAACTTCCACCAGCCAAAATCGACGCTTTTCATGCTGATTTGCGCCCTGATCGGGCACGCCGAGGCCACGGCGCTCTACGCCGAGGCGGTCGCCGGGAGGTATCGCCTCTTCAGCTACGGCGACGCGTCCCTGCTCTGGCTCGGCGCGCCGCCGCCACCTCAAGCGCCCTGACGCTTCCGCTCGAGGACTTTGACCAGAAGCTGGAGGTCCTCGAGCTGTTGCTTGAGGCTCTTGACCTCGCCGTCGCGCAGCGCCACGGTCGCCTCGAGGGTTTCGAGCTTGCTCTTGAAGCGCTCGACCTGGCGGCGCTCGGATTCCTGCGTCTTTTTCAGCGACGCCTCGCAGAACGCGAGGAGCGCGCGGGCATCGACGGTCGCGGTGTCGCCGGTGGTGACGGAGCGCCGGAGGCTCGCGGGGATGAGGCCCGGTTCGCCGTCGTCCTCGTCGAAGCCCGCATAGGTGGAATCCGCGTAATTCGTGACGGGCGGCGGCGGGGCGCCGACGTGCCGCGCCCGGGGCGCCGGCCCCTCGAAGGGCGACGAGGCCTGATGACCCGGCGCCGCACGGTAGTTTTGCGGCGCATCATGGTGCTGTGGCGCGGCCGGCGCGGCGAAGGTCCGCTGCGGGGCTGGGTGCGCCTTGACGACCTGGCGCGGCGCCTGCTGGGGGACGGCGGGTCGCGACTCATCCTTCATGGGGATGAAGTACTTCCCGTCCTGAAGCGTGGCATCCAGCTTGCCCGTCTTGATGCGACGGCGCACGGTCATATCCGACACGTTATAGGTGCGCGCGTACTCGACAATCGTCAGCCACTTTTCCGCCATCGGTCTTCTCTCCGGCAGGGTTCCATCTAAGATGGTAGCACTGCGGGCCGTGCGATCTGAAGGCTGTCAACGCGTTGACTGGCGGGCTGTTCATGCCGGG
>JAYVWD010000515.1:0-12087 GCA_043786345.1 Pseudomonadota bacterium | reverse complement strand
CACGGCGTCTCCGCCTCGCTCGTCACCGGGATGATCTGCTCCTTCATCACCTCGGCGGCGTTTCGCGCCAGAAAGAAGCCCAACGAGCAGGTGTCGCCGGCGGTGATCCTGAACGACATCAACCAGCTGCTCTATGAGGTCGGCAAGGGCCGGCTCACCGCGACGGCGGTGCTCGCCGTGGTGAACCGTCAGACGGGCGACGTCCTGCTGGCGAACGGCGGCCATAACCCGCCGCTTCTCCTCGCCCAGCAATCCCCCGAGGGCGAGACGCGC
Source organism: Pseudomonadota bacterium (assembly GCA_043786345.1). Classification (GTDB taxonomy): domain Bacteria; phylum Bdellovibrionota_B; class Oligoflexia; order Oligoflexales; family CAIYRB01; genus JANOTL01. The sequence goes on along the minus strand of JAYVWD010000515.1, from coordinate 11,814 downwards.
GTCTCGAGCAGCAAATGCCGCTCCCTGTTCGGCGGCGCCAACATGTTGGGACTGTTCCCGGAATCGTTGAACTGCCGGGAGATCCGCGCGTCGATGGGCCCGGGCGACAAGCTCGTCCTTTACACGGACGGCCTGATCGAGCGCCTGGCGCGCGGCGGGCGCGGCACGGGGCTCCGCGACCTGCGCGCGACGCTGCACGCGAACCGGCCGCTCGACGCGCAGGGCATGATGCGGGCCGTGATCGAGCGCGCGATGAGCACCGACCAGCAGGCGTTGCTGGACGACGTGACCGTCGTGGTGCTGGAGTTCCTCGGGACGCGGGCGGACCAAAAGAGCGGGGCGGCCTGAATCCAGGCGCACCCCGCTTTATCGAAACAGACCGTGAGAGCCGGAAACCGAAGGGCGGTCAGTACGGAACGTAGTACTGCTGCTCCGGGTCGTACCAATTGCCGCTGCCCGGATCCGTGCACGGGCAGTCGACGAGCGGCGGCTGCTGTTGGGTGCCTTGGGTCGGCTTCCCGTCGGTGCCCTGGTTGGGCTTTTGGCCCGGCTGGCCCTGGTTCGGCGGCGTCGTCGGGATCGTCGGGTTGGTCGGCAGCGGCGTCACGACCGGGGGCGCTGGCGGCAGCACGGGCTTGGTCGGGTTCACCGGCGGCGTGACCGGGTGGTCCCAGGTGACGACGACGATCTGCGCGTCGATGGTCTTGCGACTTAAGTCCGTGCAATGACCCTTCACGTCGTGGGGGCCGAGCTCGGCGTAGGCGTGCGTGACGACCACGCCTTCGCCGCCCTTGCCGTCGCCGAATTCCCAGGTGATCACGTGCTCTTTTTTGAGCGCGCAATAACCGGTGAACGTGAAGACCTGGTCCTTGCCGCCGATCATCGGGTCCGCGGTGATGGTGAACCCGCCGTCGCCGTCATAGAGCGGGGCGTCGGCCGCGATGACGGTGACCGTCATCTTCGCCGTGGCGGTCTCGTTTTCATTGCTCGTCACGACCATCGTGATCTCGTAGTCGCCGGTCTTCGTGAACGTGTACGGAACGGAGAGGGGCTCGCAGCCCGATGCGCGCTCGGCGCTCGGGGCGGCCTCGTGGCCCACGTCGTAGGCGGCTTTCACGATGCCCGGATTGGCGCAGGGGCTCTTGCCCACGTCGTCCGGGTCCACCGTGTCGGCGGTCGGGCGGATGATGGTCGGCTCGTTGACGCGCACTTTGACGACGGACTCGTTCTTCCAGATGACTTCGACCCGCGCGGTCGGCGCGGCGTTGTCTCCGGAGGTGGTCGGCGTCGACGTCGGCGTCCCTGGCGGCGTGCCCGTCGCGGGCGGAACGGTGTTGCCGGCGGGTGGGTTCACCTGCTCCGGGTTGCCGTTCGGGCGCACGTCGTGGCCCTTTTTCGGTTTGAGGATCTCGTAGGACGCCGGGCGACAACTGGCGTCCGCCATGGCGACCAACGCCACGAGCGTCAGTAGCTTCAACGATTTACGGTTAGGTCTCACGGTCTGGAACTCCTTGGCAGCGTCAACGGGAACGGCGGGGAAAAACAGCTTGGAACTTACAGGTCACCGCGCCTCGGGGAGAGGCGCGGATCATCGTCACTTGATGTCGCGGTAGATCACGAACTCGACGCGGCGGTTCAGCTGGCGCCCCTGGTAGTTGCCGTTGTCGGCGATGGGGAAACGCTCGCCTTTGCCGACGGCCTGGACCTTCTTCGGGTCGAGCTTGAACTTCTCGATCAACCACTTGCGGATCGTCTGCGCGCGGCGCTTGCTCAAGTCCAGGTTGTAGTCGTCGGTACCGACCGAGTCGGTGTGGCCTTCGATGACGAGCAGCTTGTAGGACGGCTTGAGCTGAATGTAGTCCACGAGCTTCTTCAAGGTCTGCTCGGCGCCGCCGATGACGAGGGTGTCGCTGTCGAACTCGAAGAGGACGTCGTGGATGACGATCTTCTCGGTGGCCTTCGGGGGGCCGGTGAACGGGTCCGTCGTCGGGTGCTCGGTCGGCGTCGGGCGGCCGATCTCTCTCTTCTCGGGCGGGCGCTTGCTGAACGTCGGGCCGATCGCATAGTTGACGCCGGCGTAGATGCGCCAGTCGGGCGAGGCGCGGCCGTTGATCAGCTCGGTGCCGGCGCCGAAATGGCCGGCGAGGGCGGTGGTGAAGTCGTGCTTCACGCCGAGCTGCGCCTCGGCGGACTCGGCGAGGCGGCTGGTGTTTTCCGTCTCGGGGCGCTCGGGCTTGCTGCCGAAGAGCTCGAAGATCAGCTTGGTGTCGATCGAGGAGAAGAGGTAGCTCGCCGCGGCCGACGCGATCCACTGGTTGCCGAGCGGGTCGATCGGCGTCTCGTTGTCGAGCTTCACGCCGCGCTTGCGCCAGCGGTGGCCGGCGTTGACGCCGAGGGCGACCTTGCTGATCGTCGTGTCGGCGGCCAGCTCGAGGTTATAGGTCGGGCCCGCGTCGCGGCCGACGAAGGGGTTGTTCTTCACGCGGTTGACGTTGGCGGAGCCGACGACAGCCACGCCGCCCTCGTGGTCGCCTACGAGGCGGACCTTGGAGTTGATGCGGAGCTCGGTGTTGCCGCGCTCGGCGAACTGGCCGTGGTAGCCGGGCGCCTTGACTTCCTGGAAGAGCACCTGCGGCACGCTGAGGCCCACGTCCCAGTTCGGGAGGAGGCCCAAGCCGACGTTGAGGTCGGCGCCGAGGAGCGAGTCGCTGAATTTGGTGCGGCCCTGCGGCGTGCCGTCGAAGTACGGGAGGGTGTTCACCGCATAGTTGAAGAAGAGGCCGAAGTTGATGAAGCCCGGGTCGAGCGTCTCGGACGATTGGACCGTGACGAAGTCGAGGCCCGAGGTCGTCGGGTTGAAGTTCTGCATGTCGGAGCCGACGACGTTGGCCAGAACGACAGGTGTCGAAAGTGTCGACACCAAAACGGCGGCGACGAGGCGCGCGACCGGGGTGCGGCGGGGGGTCCGCGAGGCACCGGCTTTTCCAGGATTTTTCTGCCGCATCAACATCTTCTGCTCCACTGGGACGTCACGGAAAGCTCAGGACGGGCCCTTCGGCTCCGCAGACCCTTGTGCAACCCCGATGCCATTGTTTTGGGCATACCGCTTGCAACCATCTGGGCAAGAGCACCCCTTCTAATAGCAGTAAAAAGCGGAGTCCCGAGGTGGAAAAGCTCATTCGGATCAAGATGTCGCGGCAAGGCTGGGGCTACGTCCTCTTCTACGGCGCGCTGATCAGCCTTTTGGCAGCCTTCGTCCTGGACCGCCTCGGCTTAAAGAGCGCGCACATGGCGCCGCTGCCCTTCGTCGGTGCCGTCGTCTTCCTGAAGCTCGGGCTCTTCGGCTTCTGGCCGGTCTTCGCGAAGGCGGGGCGGAAAAGCCCGCTGGCCCTCGGGCTCCCCGTTTCCGGCGGCTCGGGCCCTAAAGAGGAAAGGATCCGCTCGCTCGCGCTGCACGATCCCCGGGTCGACGGCTCGGTCTTCCAGCACAACGTCCCGACCTTCGTCCTGAACCACGAGCAGCGCTTCCTCGACTGGAACGCCGCCTTCGAGCTCGTGTTCGGCGGCGCCGGCCTCGCCCGGAACGGCCACGTCAGCACCTGGTTCGACCTCCTCGACAACTACAAACGCGTCTCGAAGCGCCAGGAAAAGCTCTTCGGCGAAGGCATCCTACCCCTCACCGACCGCGAGCGCGCGACCTTCGTCTCGCCGCGCTTCGGCCGCATGGTCTTCACCAAGATCATGACGCCCATCATCGACCGCCGCACCGGCAAGATCCTGGGCTGGAACGTCGTCCTCAACGTCAACTCGGTGACGAAGCGCGAGGAGTTCTTCGCCGCGCTCTACGCCGTCCTCGCCAAGGAGACGCGCCGGGTCCGCTACGCGGCGGCGCAGGGCGGCCTCTTCAAGGCCTACCCCGCCTACCGGAAGCTGATGGCGGCGCACCTCGCGGCCGTCGGCGACGGCACTTGCATGCGCGTCCTCGAAATCGGCGCCAGCGCCGGCATGCTCACCCGGAAGCTGCTCAAGGACGGCCATCGCGTCACGGCGCTCGACCAGGAAACCGAGATCCTCCGGACGCTCCGCGACCGCAGCGCCGCCTACGCCGGGACGCTCAAGCTCGTGCGCCGCGACCTCGCCGGCGTCCAGGACCTGCCCGCGGCGCGCTTCGACCGCGTGTCGCTGACCCTGTCCGCCCACAAGGTTCCGGACCTCGGCCCCCTCCTCGCGAGCGCGCATGCCGCCCTGGCGTGCGGCGGCCGCCTGGCCCTGAGCTCGCTCGTCGAAGGGGCCACGATCGCCGCTCTATTCGAGCACCTGCGCCTGAGCCTCGAGCGGGCCGGGGCTTATGAGGAGCTCAAGCACCAGCTCAACCACGTCCAGGAGTGGGAGCAGGAGCTGGCGGCCGACGGCCCCTTCGCGCCGCGCTCGCTCGCGGCTCTCACCCAGGCCGCGGAAGCGGCGGGATTCGTCGTGGAATCCGCCGAACAAGGCCACCTCGGGGGCCACGCGGTCCTGCTGGTGGCCCGCAAACCTTGATGGCCCCGCACGGGAATGATACCGTCTCCTGCCTTGGATCTTAACGGGACAGCGCAGGAGACGTTCATGCTCGGCAACAACAACAGGAAAAAAGAAGTCGACAAAGCCCTCGAGGGCATCGACTTCACCAAGCACAAGTACCAGATCGAGCTCGACACCTCGAAGGGCAAGATCACCCTCGACATGTGGTCCGACGTCGCCCCCGGCCACGTCCGCAACATGATCGGCCTCGCCAAGATCGGCTACTATGACGGCGTCGGGTTCCACCGCGTGGTCGACGGCTTCGTGATCCAGGGCGGCTGCCCCAAAGGCAACGGCACCGGCGGCCCCGGCTACACGATCAACGCCGAATTCAACCCGCGCAAGCACGAGGCCGGCGTCCTCTCGATGGCGCGCACCTCCGACCCCAACAGCGCCGGCTCGCAGTTCTTCCTCTGCCTCGGGCGCGTCCCGCACCTCGACAACCAATACACGGGCTTCGGCAAGGCCGCGGACCCCGAGAGCATCGAAGTGATCCTCACCATCGGCAAGCTCGAGACCGAAGACGGCGACCGTCCGATCGAGGCCGTCACCATCAAGACCGCCAAGGTGGTCGAGCTGGCGCTCTGAGATGGAAGAGCCGGTAACAGTCCAGTGCCCGTTTTGCGGCGAGTCCTTCGTGACGTTTTTCGACGCGTCCGTGGGTGGGCAGACCTATATCGAGGACTGCCAGGTCTGTTGTCGCCCGATCTCCATGACCTTCAAGATCAAGAAGAACGGCGAAATCGTCTGCTCGACCGACCGCTCGTAGTCTAAAAGTGATACGTGCAGGTCAGGTCGGCGCCCAGAATACTGGTCGTGCTGGCCGGCTCATGGATCATCAGCGCATAGGTTTGGCCTTGATAGCGCACCAGGACCGGGGTCGCCTTGCTGCCGCCGATGCTGATGTGCTGGTACCAGGGCGAAAGCCCGACCTGGACGTTTGCCGCCAAAGCATAGGCAAGCGGCAGCTGAACCCGGTAGTACGGCTTGACGTCGAGCGACACCCGCGCGGTCTTTAACGTCACCTCCGACGTCGAGAACTTCGAGAGGTCGACGGTCAGCTGGCTGAGAAACGGCAAGGACAGGTCGAGCTCCGGCATGAGCCAGAGGTCAGGCGTGAGCTCGACCCGTTTGGTCACGCCGGTATCCGCATGGAACCAGTCGTAGTCTTCGCGGTAGGAGGGCGGGGCCGCGTCGACCCCGCGCGCCCAGGTTCGGTAGCCGAGGCCGACGAAGCCGCGCGTCTCCCAGACGAACGGCGTGCTCAAGGTGGCCCCGACGTCGATGAAGCGGTTCTTCTTTCCCTTTTCGACGATCGGCGACCCTTGTTGGTCGGAGCCGTCATAGGTCGTCGTCCCGGAAGCGTAGGAAAGCTTCGCGTGCAGCGCCTCGGTGGGCGGATTGGCGCCGTAAATATTGATGTTGTAGGGACTCATCCAATACGTTGCCGTCAGGTCGGCGCCGGTGATCTGGCCGTTTTCCGTGCTCTTCAGCGGCCGGGCGACCTTTTCCTGGTAGTCGAAGCTGCGGCTGCTCATGCCGAGGCCAAACTCGTAGGAATCGTTCGCCGGAAGGTCACCTGGTTTGGATTCGGCGCGTGCGGTGGGGATGGAAAGGACGACAAAAAGGCCGGCGGCACTTAGATAACGCAATATTTTCTCGCTGTTACGGAGCAAGGTGGGAGGCGGAACGCTTCTATTGGCGAGGCTCAGGCGCGCACCCAGTGGCAGGTGTACCCGCCGGGATTTTTCTCCAGATACTTCTGGTGATACCCCTCGGCGTCGTACCACGGCCCGGCCGGGACGATCTCGGTGACCAGCTTCTTGGGCCACTTCCCGCTCGCGTCCACCTGCGCCTTGACGGCCTCGGCCGCCGCCTTCTGCTCGGGAGAATGGTAGAAGATCGCGGACCGGTACTGGGACCCGCGGTCGTTCCCTTGCTGGTTCGCCGTCGTCGGGTCGTGCAGCTTGAAGAAGTACGCCAGTAGATCGGCGTAGGCGAGTTTGCCCGGATCGAAGGTGACCTTGAGCGCCTCCGCATGCCCGGTGTCGCCGCGCTTCATCTGCTCGTAGGTCGGCTGCGCGGTCTTCCCGCCGGTATAGCCGACGACCGTCGACACGACGCCCGGGTAGCTGCGAAACAGCTCCTCGACGCCCCAGAAGCAACCGCCGGCCAGCGTCGCGGTCTCGAGTCCCTCGCTCACTTGCGTTCCTCCGGGAAGAGCGCCAGGAATAATCCGTAGCCCTCCTCCGCCAGTTTTTCCTTCGGGATGAACCGCAGCGCCGCCGAGTTGAGGCAATAGCGCAGCCCCGTCGGCGCTGGGCCGTCCTCGAACACGTGGCCCAGGTGCGAGTCGGCGGCCTTCGAGCGCACCTCGACGCGCACCGTGAAGAGCCGGCGGTCCTTCTTCGTGTTGACGTTTGCGGCCTGGAGCGGCTGCGTGAAGCTCGGCCAGCCGGTGCCCGAGTCGAACTTGTCGCGGGAGCTGAAGAGCGCCTCGCCCGAGACGATGTCGACGTAGATGCCGTCGCGCTTCTCGTCCCAGTATTCGTTCCGGAACGGGGGCTCGGTGCCCTCGTGCTGGGTCACTTTGTATTGGATCGGGGTGAGCGTCTTTTTGAGGTCGCCGTCGCTCGGTTTGGCGAAGGGCTTGGTCGTTTCCATGGCCCCTCCTCTATCACAATCAGCGGCCGCCGCGCACTTTCTCGAGGGCTTCGCGGACCGTCCCCTTGATCGCCTGACGCTGCAGGCGGTCGTGGTGCAGCATGTATCCCCAAAACGCGACCATCTCCCCCCAAATGGTGTGGAGTTGCTGGACGATGCGCGCGAGCGGATCCTGCTTCATCAAGGCCCTTTCCGTGGATCATGGGTGCCCTTCCAGAATATGGCCAAGCGGCCAACCCCGCAAGTGCCTTAACTTAAGGAAGACGTAAGGCTCCGTCAGAGCTCGAACTCCGCCTCGATCGGCAGATGGTCCGAGAGCGACAGGCAGGCGCGGTCGCGCACGATCCGGGCGCGTTTGAGCCGGCAGTTGCGGAAGTAGATCCGGTCCAGCGCCAGCACCGGCAGGAAGGAAGGGTAGGTACGGCCGAGCTTCCCCTGGACCTCGCTCATGACCTCCCGCGTGCCGAGCTCGTCCCGGAAGAACCCGGTCAGCTCGCGCCGCCAGTCGTTGAAGTCGCCGGCGACGAATAGGGGCGCCGCCGGGTCGACGTGCGCCGCGATGTAGTCCTTGAGAAGGGCCGCCTGCTGGCGCCGCTCCCGCGCCATCAGGCCGAAGTGCACGCAGAAGAGGGCCACCGGCGTCCGCCCGGGGCTGGTCAGCGTCGCGTGCAGGAGGCCGCGCGGCTCCCGGTGCGGGATCGACACGTCGAAGTGCCGCCATTCCGCCACGGGCATGCTGCTCAGGACCGCGTTCCCCTGGACCCCGCGCACGAACGCCGCCGTCTGCGAGAACACCCGGTGTTCCCAGCGCTCCTGCGTGTGGGACTCGAGCCGGTGGGCGTCGAAGCCCTCGTCCTGCCAAACTTCCTGAAGGCACACCGCGTCGGCGCTCGAGAAGTCGAGGATCTGCGCCACGTGCGAGCAGATGTCGCGCCGCCGGATCGCGCTGCGGCCGCGGTGCACGTTGTAGGACAAGAGCTTGAAGCGTTCCCCCGTCATGCGGTCACCGCCAGCCGGGTCCGGCTCCCGAGCCGCCGGTCGATCGCATAGAAGACCGCGGTGATCAGCGCCAGCAGCAGGCAAAACTGCGCGACCGTCCCCGCGCCCGGCCGCTCGGTGAGCCCGACCAGCGCCCGGTGGAACGCGACGATCGCGATGCTGCCCGGGATCAGTCCGAGCACCGTGCCGACCAGGAAGCTCGCGACTCCCAGCCGCTCCCGCCCCGCCGCCAGGTTCACCGCCGCGAAGGGCGCCACCGGAAAGAGCCGGCTGAAGAAGACCCCGACGATGCTGTGGGCGACGTGCGCATGCCGGAAGAAGAGCACCGGCTTCCGCAGGATCCGCCGCCAGACGCGCGCCGGCGAGGTGATCCGCGCCCCCGCGGCGTAGGCCAGCGCCGCGCCCGCCAGCCCGCCGCCCAGTATGACGAGCAGCGCCCGCCCGGTCGGCAGCACGCAGGCCGTGATGACGATCAGCAGGTTGAGCGGGATGAACAGCAGGGACCCGAGCGCGAACGCCAGGACGAACCAGGGCAACGGCGTGCCCGCGAGCCAGCTCTCCGGCGTCAACCCCGGCAGAAGCCGCACGAAGGCCAGCACGACACAGAAGAACAGCGTCAGCATCAGCCCCTGCGGCACGCGTTCGGAGAGCGTCAGCTCCCGCGCCGCGCGGCTCCGGAACACGACCTCGTCGACGAACCGCTCGGCGCTGAGCGGCTTGGCGAGGTCGACGACGTCCATGTCGAGGACCGCCGTGTGGAAGGCGCCAAGCTGGTCGGAACAGACGAAAGGCTCGAGCGTCTTGGCGGTCTTGCCGTTGAGCGCCGCGATGGCCGCGCGAATCGACCCGTGCGCCTGCACCGCGGCGAGCGTTTCCGCCGCGTCGATGCCCAGGTGGTGCCCGAGCAGGTGCCCGAAGAACCGGGCGATCTGCGCCCGGGCCGCCGGGTCCTCGCTCGCGTCGATCACCACGTCGCACTCGGTGTCGAGCCCCATCGAGCGGTTGTTGAGGTTTGCCGAGCCGACCCGGCAGTAGACACCGTCCACGATCATGACCTTGGCGTGCACATTGACGTATTGCGCCCCTTCGAGCCGTGCATCCTCCGGAAAACACACAAAGAGTTGCCGGGCATCGGCCGCCCCGTCGGCCCGGCACAGGTCGCCCAGAAACCGGGTCGAGAGCGCCCCCATGGTGTGCTGCGCGAGCCAGCTGTCCTGCTGCTTGGGAAGCACCAGGACGATTTCGGGCGCGCGCTCGCGGGCGAGGGCGCGGCAGAGCGCCTTCGCCACCGCCTCCGAGGTGAAGTACTGGCTTTCGATGTAGATCCGGTCGCGCGCGCCGTCGATCATGTCGACGAACAGGCGCTCGACCTCGCGCACCTCGCGCTGGTGCTTGAACGCCGGCAACGTCCGCGCGATGCCGACCTGCGGCCGGAAGATCGGGAGCGCGCCGGCGAGGAACGCCGCGGCCCCGGCGCCGCCGCGCGGCGCCTCGAGCCGTTCGCCGGTCGCCCGCTGCCAGCGTTCCCGGCAGATCTCGCCGAGCCAGGCGGCGGGATCGCCGCGCACCTGGATCTGAACGTCGTGGAACGGCGCATAGAGGCCGCCGTCCGGCTTCTTCCGCCGCGGATCGCCCGGCAAGTGTCCATCGGAGTCCCAGCGGCAGGAGGTGAGGTCGAGCCCGCCGCAATAACCGACCGCATCGTCGATCACCACCAGCTTTTGATGGTGCGAGGCGCTCACCGGGTGCTGGTCGTCGTACTTGAAGCGCAGGCGCCCGCTCGTGTTCCAGCCCATTTTCACCCGCAAAAATGCCTCGCGCTGCATCATGTAGATCGGATCGAAGTCCCAGCACAGCACGTAGATCGCGAGCGCGGGCTTCGCGCGCACGAGCCCGTCGAGGAACGGTCCGAGGCGGCTACCCTCCGGGTCGAGGTGGGGCGCGAGGGCCTGGCGGCTGTCCAGGTCCCAGCCGAGGATGTAGACCGTCTTTTCCGCGCGCTGCAGGTTGACGTAGAGGCTCTCGAAGTAGTCCTTGGCGTCGACCAGGAACGACGCCTCGGCGGCGGGGCCGGTGCGCCAGCAGTTGCGGCCGTGGTGCAGGAGCCGGGTGTCAGGCATGCCGGAGCCTCGGGCTGGCGCTCGTACCGAGCAGGGTCGCGCCGAGCGTGATCCCGGCAAGCGCCAGCGGGAGGAGGTAATACACGGCGCGGAACGCGATCAGCGCGGTCAGGAGCGCCTCCTTCGGCAGCCGGCCTTCGAGCCAGTACGCGAAGACGCCTTCCAGCACGCCGAGGCCGGCCGGAATGTGGAACACGACCCCCGCGAACGCCGCGGCCAGATAGATCAGCATCACCTCGTCGAAGCCGATCCCCCACTGCGGCGGGAACATCAGCCAGATCGTCACGCCGACCAGCAGCCATTGCGCCGTGGCGACCGCGAGGTGTAGCGCGGCCTCGCGCGGCGCTGGCACCTCCAGGGTCCACGAAAAGACCTTGAGCGGTCGCTGCGCCCGCGCGCACCACGTCAGGTAGAGGGCGACGAGCCCGAGGGCGAGCCCGCCGAAGGGCAGCAGGGTGGCACCGGCCGGGCCGAGGTCCGGCGGATAAGGCGGCCGCGTCGCCGTGATCCAGAGCCCCGCGAGCAGGCAGAAGCCCGTCCACGAGATCACCGCCGAACCCACCGTGAGGCGCGCGATCGCCGCGGGCGCCAGCCCCCATCTCGTATAGAGCCGGTAGCGCAGCCCGACCGCGCCGAGGAGCGAGCCCAGGTTGAAGTTGACGGCGTAGACGACGAAGGCCGTCGTCAGGGTCTTCGCGCAACTCAGGCCGGCCTTCTGGTGCCGGATGCCGAGGTAGTCGTAGGTGCTGAGCAGCGCGTAGCTCCCGGCCGTCGTCAGGCCGGCGAGGGCCAGGCGCGGCCGCGACAGGGCGGCGAGGCCGGCGCCAATTTTCGCCATGTCCACTTGCCGGAACAGGCGCACCAGAAAATAGCCGGCGGCCGCGAGCAGCAGGGTCGTGAGCCCCGTTTGCCCGAACCGCCGCCATAAGAGCGCCAAGCCCCGGTGGCTCAAGGGGTCCGGGTTTCGCTGGCGTCAAAGCCGAGCTTCGCATGGTACCGGGCGTCGTCCTGCAGCGCCGGCGTACCCGTCCACGCGGCCTTCGCAGTGCCGAGGATGGGCTCGGCCGCGTTCGGGGGCGAGTCCCAGAGCTCCGCCCGTTCGACGTGGACGCGCAGCAGCGCCAGGTCCGGGTCGGCCAGCCCCGCGGGGAACCAGGCCAGGTAGTGCGGGCTCCACAGCGCTTTCATCTTGTCCCGATCTTTGACGATCTGCGCGCGGCCGCTGACGGAGACGAACGCCTCGTCGTCCAGGTTGGCGTAGCTGAGGTTGACGCATTGGTCATGGAAGATCTCGTCGCTCTTCCCGGCGTGCTCGCGGGTGAAGAACCACAGGTCGCCGTCGAAGCGCCCGCGCTGCGTCGCCATGGGCCGGCTGCGCAGGCCCCCGCGCTCGTCCCGGGTCGTCAGCATCGCGATGCGGATGCCCTTGATGAGCTCGTCCAGGCGCCCGTTGTTTTCGTCTCGTTCCATG
>JAYVWD010000514.1:0-2696 GCA_043786345.1 Pseudomonadota bacterium | reverse complement strand
TCGAGCTGCATCGACAGGGGGATCCAGTGGCCCGCGCCCAGCGCCCGCGCCGCCTCGAGCGCCTCCTGGGCCTTGGCGCGGTCGTGGACGAGCAGCGCGCGCCGCATCGCGTGCCGCGCCTCGTGGAACGGGACGTCGACGAACGGCACGCCTAAGACCAGCGCCGCCCGCTCCTGCGGCACGATCGCCATGCCGCGCGGGCCGTTGTGCGCATAGCGCTCGAAGAACTCCTCGGCGAGGAATTCCGAGGTCGCTTTATTGTAAGGGTCCCGGATGAGCAGGAGCCCGAGGACGGCGTCGTAGCCCATCACGATCTGGAGGTGGGCGCTCGAGGTTTCCTGGGTATTCAGGCAGAACGGCACGCCCCGGTCGATCAGCGCCACGGTCGTCGCCCAGTCGACCGAGAACTCCTTCACCAGATAGCCGTTCTGCTCGGCCCAGTGGCGCTCCATGTGGTCTTCGGTGCCGTCGTAGCAGATCTCGGCGGCGATCGCCTCCTGGTCGACGGGCTTGCCGAAGACGTGGCCGAGCATCGCGAGGCAGGTCGGTGCGCAGGTCATGTGGCGCTGGCGCAGAAAGGGGACGGGCAGTTCGACCCGGCGCGCGGCGGCCGGGGCCGCGGCGATGTTGTGCGCCATCTTCGTGAAGTAGTGCCCGCCGGCGGCGGCGGCGAACGCCGCCGCCTGGCCGCGCTCCCCCGCGAGGTAGGCGACGCGCGCCCGGGCGCCGGCGATCCAGGCCGCGACTCCGGGCTCCATCATCGGCGAAAGGCGCACGTACTCCGCGTAGCCATGCCCGGCCTCGGCGAAGCGTTCGCGCTCGACGTGGAAGTCATTGAGCTGGAGCCAAAGCGCGCCGCTCTCCTGCAGCGGCGCCGCGCCGGCGAGCAGGGCGTAGGCCTCGTCGCCTTGGCCGAGCAGGGCCTGCGCCTGCGCCAGGGCCTGAATGGCGGGCCGGTAATGCGGGCTGAGCGCGGTCGCGCGCTGCGCCGCCGCGAGCGAGTCCTCGTAGCGGTCGGCCGCGCGCAGGATGAACGAGCGCTCGACCAGGATCCACGGGCTCTCGGGGCAGAGGCGCTCGGCCTCGTCGATCAGGCGGTCGGCCCGGTCGAAGTCGCGGAAGATCGCCAGGATGCGGGCGCGCAGCGCGACCAGGTCGGCGCGGCGCTCGGTGGACGAGGCGGCGATCCGCGGCGCGTGCGCCTCGAGGAAGTGGAGGGCGGCGAGCGGTCCCTTGCCGGTGAGCACGGCGCCGGCGGCGTAGAAGAGCGCCTCGGCGTCGCCGCGCTCCTGACGGAAGGCCTGGAGCGCCCGGGCGTGCGCGAGGCGCGGGGCGCCGAGGTTGTTGGCCAGGCGCGAGGCCCAGACGAGCGCGCGCATGCCGGTCCAGAGGCGGGGGTCGCCGAAGGCGGAGGCTTCGACGTGTGCCTGGAGGTAGAAGCCCTGATCGTAAAGGCGCTGCACGCGCGCGAGCACGGCGTCGGGGACCGGACGGCGCTCGTCGGTATCTGGCGTGCTTGGGATCCGCTGCAAAGTCTGCGACATAGTCCCTACCTTTCCGAAGCTTGCTTCGGAGCCTGGCGGGAGAACATGAGGCCTCGCCGCGTAACCCGCGGTCAGGACGGGCCTCGGCGGCGTTTTTTTCGCCTTTCCGGTTTCGCGTCGAAACGAAATCGGCGCGTAGAAACGCGAGTAACTCCAGGGCTTTCAGGAGAACCTCAAGTTCTTCCCAAAATCACCGATAAGGGACCTACACGGTATCGAAAGCATAGAGGTAAAGCATGGGTCCCCGCGTCGTCGCGCTCTTCCTGAGCGTTTTGCTGGTGTCCGCCTGCGGCAACAGCGACAGTTTCAGCGGCTCGAGCGCCAAGACCCAGGCGCGCGCCAAGAAAGATCCCGCGACGGCCGCTGCGACGACGGAGCCTACGGTTAACAAACCGAAGCCCGCGCCCGTCACGCCGGCCGCGGGGCCGTCGGCCGACGCGGCCGCCGTGATCTCGAGCCTCCCGCCGACGCCGTCGGCCGCGCCGCAGGGCGCCATCACGAAGGGCAGCTTCACGGTGTGGACCGAGCCGGCCGACCCGGCGCCGTTCCAGCCGTACACGGTCGTCATCGAGGTCAAGCTGCCGGCGAACACGCTCAACTTCCTCGCCAGCGACCTGAGCGGCCACGTCGAGGGCACCGACGGATACCTGCAGACGATCGGCGACGGCGAAGACCAGCCGTTCGAGCACCTCGGCGCGATCGCGCACCTGCGCATGTTCGTGCCGGGCGCCGTCAAGATGGTGCGCGACACGGTGAAGATCTACTCGTCGCTGCTCAAGGAGCAGCAGTCGATCGCGATCGAGTTCTGAGTCAGATCCGGCGCGCGGCGAGCGTCAGAGTGCCGCGCACCTAAAGGACCGGCTCAGGCTCCGCGAACCCGGCGTCGTCGAGCCGCGCCACGTGCTCGCGCCAGGTTTCGCGCGCGTCGCTCAGCAGGAGCAGCGCTCCCGGCCGGAGCGTATCGCGGACGCGCCGCAGCACGCGGGTGCGGTCCGCCGCGGAATGAGACCCGCCGGCGAAGTCGACGAGCGCGACGCTGGCGTCGCGGAACGAGTCCTCGTCCGGGACCTCGCCGCGCAGGATGATCTCGTGCTCGCCGAGCCAAGGCCGGAGGGTCGCCTCGGCACGCTCGCGCAGCGGCCGGCGTGGGCT
>JAYVWD010000513.1:0-10359 GCA_043786345.1 Pseudomonadota bacterium | reverse complement strand
TTCTGGGAAGGGGACGTCGAGGCGGACCCGCCGGCGGTCGTGACCGCGAAGCAGTGGGTCGGGTTCGCGACCATGGCGAAGTCCGGCCGCAAGGCGAAGACCGTCAACCACTTCATCCTCGAGCACGCTGCCGAGGGCTACTTCCACACCTGGCTCGGGGGCATGGCGGCCGACGACCGCGCCGACGGCACGGCGATCGACAACGTCGACCCGAGCGACGCCGGGATCGCCAAGCGCACCGCGACCATCACCGCCGACGCGGCGGCCGTCGCCAAGTGGCTCACGGAGCACCCGTGACCCGCGCCTTGCCTCTCATCGCCGCGCTCCTCACGATGCTCGGCGCCTGCCGCAAGGTGCCGCTGACCGAGCAGCAGGGTTACCTGGACGCGGTGAGCGCGCACTGGTTCGAGAACGAAGGCGTCGCCTACGTGTTTTTCTCGGTGAGTGAAGACACGGGCCTCCTCGAGCAGAGCCATTGGGAGATGCGTTACGCCCTCAAGACGGCGACGGGCGGGACCGAGAAGCACGACTGGGCGAAGGTCGACTTCTCCGCCGGGGTCCACCTGCACGAGGTCCGGGGCTGCGGCTACCACCAGCTCTGCGGCAGCTACAGCTTTCCGTCGGCGCTGCCGCTCGACTCGCTCTCGATCAAGCTCTTCTACAACCCCGAGAGCACGCTCTTCCTCCAGATGGAGGCGGCGGTGCAGGCGCACGCCAAGGGCAACGATTGGAAGCAGCACAGCGCGCTCCTCTTTGGCGTCTTCGACGAGGCGAACGAGCGGGTCGAGACGCGCGTCCACCACAACTTCGGCAACCCCTCGTCGGACGAGGTCCCGCGGTACGGCATGACGCGCCGCTTCCGCGTGCGCGAGCCCGGCCTGGCCAACCCGACCATAGACCAGATGGCGACGGCGACCCTGACCGGCTCGGATTTCCTGTTCGCCCCGGACTTCTGCCCGCCCGCGCCGGCCGGGGCGGTCACCTCGGAGTTCGCGGGCGAGCAGGCCTGGATGCCCAACAAGTTCGGGACGGAGGGCGGCGAGACCGGCGTGTGCTTCACCGCCGATTTCCTCGACAAAAAGGGCGCGACGCTCTTCACCGGCGCGGCGTTCGCCCGGAAGAACCCGGAGCTCGGGCCCTCGAGCTACACCTTCGAGACCCCGCTCAAGCTCGCGACGAAGATCCCTATCGTCCTGCGCTATTGCCCCGACGACCCGCAGTACCCGCGCGTGACGGACGCGGCGTTTTTCGACTACCAGCGCTTCATCACCAACGTCAACGGGCGCCCGGTGGACCTCTGCTTCAAGGTCGGCGCCGAGGACGACTTCAAGGCGCGCTTCGACAAGGAGCTCGCGACCCGCCTCGCCGCGGCGAAGATCGCCAACGGGGACGCCCGCGACTTCGTCTTCATGATCGTCTTCCACCAGGATTTCAGCGTCGAATTCCATAAGTTTCACCAGATCATCGCGGAGTCCCTGGCGGCCGAGATCGACGGCGAGCTCAACAACGTCTCGCCCCGGCTCGTCGGCGCCTTCGTCTACGACGCCCGCACGAACTTCCGCCCGACCGCCGCCCAGCGGAAGGGCATCATCTGGTGCCCGCAGGAGCTTCCCGATGGCCTCAACCCGGCGACCTTCGCCCAGCCCGACGCCCTGAGCGACAACTGCCTCGTGACGCCGACCGCGAAGCTCGACCTGACGGTGATCAACTTCGTGACGCCGCTCGGACCCTTCCCGACGCTCGCGAACTACAAGGACTACGTGAAGAAGTACGGCGACCGCGGCCTCGCGCACGCCCCGTCCCTTTCCTTCCGGAGCGTCCCCGCCGGCGAGAACACGCGCCAGGAGGCCGACGACAAGGTCACCTTCTTCGACGGCGAGCGCCTCGTGCTCGGCGAAGGGCAGGTGATCCGGCTCTGCCTCGACAAGGGCGACCCCTCGATGCTGCCGGCGCTGCGCTTCCGGCTCGGGGACATGCCGGACTCGCAGCCGAGCCTCACGATCGAGGAGGCCGCGGCGCTGTGGCTGTCGGATTCGGCGCCCGGCGAGTACCGGGTCGGGATCGCCTGGGAGTTCCCTTTCGTCGGCCGCGTCGATTACGAGGCGACCTTGAGCGGCAACATCGTCGCGGTCATTCCGTTCCAAAAGAGCGCCAAGGCCTACGACCAGCTCGGCGACCCGAAGTGGACGCG
Source organism: Pseudomonadota bacterium (assembly GCA_043786345.1). GTDB lineage: Bacteria > Bdellovibrionota_B > Oligoflexia > Oligoflexales > CAIYRB01 > JANOTL01. Next base: position 8,168 of record JAYVWD010000513.1, on the reverse strand, counting down.
GGACAAGTGGCCGATCGGGGACTCGCTGCAGATCTGCCACCGCTTTTGCGGGCATCCCTACTTCGACGAGGGCGGCGTCTACCAGATCCATACGGCATGGAAGACCCGGGACGGCCTCGACTGCCCGGCGGTCATCTACCCGAAATTCGAGGCGCCGGGATGAGGCCTCTAAACCTATTTTTAATTATCATGGTGTTGGCGGCGGCGCCCGCGCGTGCGCAGGAAGAGGTCGAGCACGACCCGCTGGACGCCCCCGACATTCCGGACGCCGGCGACGGCGACACGGCCGTGTCGAAAGCGTCGGTACCCCCGAAAGGCGCCGCGCCGACGGCTGCCGCGCCCAAGCCCCAAGTCACGGTCACGCCGACGCCCGCACCGGCTGCCGATGAGGCCGCCGCCGATGACGCTGCCGACGCGCCTGCGCCCCCCAAACCCAAGGCCACGCCCACGCCAACGGCCGCCGCCGATGACGCGGCCGACGCGCCAGGGCCCCCCAAACCCAAGGCCACGCTCACGCCAACGGCCGCCGTCGATGACGCTGCCGACACCGCATCGGGCGAAAAATCCGCCGCGCCAGCGACCAGCCCCGCGCCAGCGGCCCCCAAACCCCCGCCGCCGCCAAGACCGTCGACCACGACCTCCTCTCCGATGCCGAAACCCACCGGCGGCCCCGCGCCATCAACCGCTGCCGCTGCCAGCGTCGAAAACTCCACCCCTGAACCCGTCCTCAAGCTTCCGGCCGCGGATCCGTTCTTCACCGCCGCCAGCACCATCAACGAAGTCATGTCCCAGTCCGCCAGCCCGCACACCTACGACTGGCGCGAAGCGACCTTCGAGCTCGAATTCGGCGCCGATTACGCCGACGAGGCCAACAACTACGACACCGACGGTTGGCACCTCGGCGCCTCGCTCCCGACCGCCGGCGGCTTCGTCGTCCGCTTTCTGATCCGCCGGATCTACGTGCACGCCACTCACTCCGGCGAGCTGATCGGCCGCACGCCGTTCCGCCAGGCGGCACAGCCGACCCGCTACGAATACGCGCTCGGGGGCGGCTGGGCGCTCCTCGAAGGCCGGAGCATGTCGCGCCTGAGCCCGCTGATCAGCGACCTGGAGCACGTGCTGCTCGCGACGTTCGGCGTCCACTATACCGACCCCAACTCCGGCACGATCCCGAAGCGCGGCGACGACACGGGCCTGCTCCCGGGCCAATCCAAATCCTACTCCAACTTGAATCTGGAGCTCGGCCTCCGCTGGAACCTCTACATCCCGGCCGGCTTCGGCGTCTTCTTCGAGATGCAGAAGAACTGGCCGCGCAGCACCGGCGCCAACGGCATCAAAACCTGGCAGACGTTCACCGCGGGCGGCCTATGGTCCTTCGGCGGAAAATAGCGGCGGCCGCCGCGCTCCTCGCCGCCTGCGCCGCGCCCGCCCGCGCCGACGTGCTCGCCGACGCGCGCGCCGCGCTCAAAGCCGGGGACGCCGCGCGCGCCAAGGTCCTCTACGCGCAAGTCCCCTTCGGCGCCGCCGCCTGGCCGGCGAAGCTCGAGGACTCGGTCCGCTTCCAGCTCCTCTCAGGCAATTGGCTCGAGGCCTGGCGCTTGACCCAGGTCGGCCGCCGCGTCGACCTTACGCTCGCCCTCCCTGACTTGCCGTATTACGAAAAGCTCGCCGCCCTCAAAGCGGGGAGTTGCGCCGTCACCCTCGAGGCCGCGCCGCGCGCCTGGGACCTCCTCCTCGACGCGTACGCGTTCCGCTATTCGAGCCGATTTCGGACCGCCGGCTACCGCGGCGACCCTTACCGCCTGGCCCAGCTGCACCAGCGGCAGACGCACCTCGCGGGGACTTTCGTGCACTTCCTGGACGACATCCCGCCGGCGACGCTCCTCGCCGGGATGGGCTGCCGCTTCAACCACGGTGCCTTCAAGGTGCCGAAGGAGGCGCAGGAAAAGGAGAAGGACGTCCTGGCCGACTACGTCGACCTGGTCGAGTCGGAGCAGCGGACGGCCCCGCTGCTGCCCGGCCACGACGCCGTCGTCCTGCGCCTGCTGATGCTCGCCCATCAGCAAAAGGATCCGGATATCCAGAAAGAGGTCGTGAAGCGTTACAAAAACCGCGACGCCGACGGCTGGCTCATCATCCCCGAGCCCGAGCGCCGCTTCGCCTGGCAGAAGCTGATCGAGGCGAAGGCGTTCCCGCCCCCTCCGCTGCCGCCCGGCCACCCGCTCGAGAAAATCGTCGAGGCGATCGTCTTCAACACGAAGACGCTCGACGTCGTCCCCTGGCTCGGCGCCGTCGACTTCGACAAGTGGCCGCTCGACACGCGCCGCCGCCTCTTCGACCAGCTCGTCGCCATCGAGAACCTCCCGAGCCGCCCGCGTATCCTCCTGCGCCAGGCGCAGATCGCGTTCGACGGCGGCGACCTGCGCGGCTGCCTCGCGCTCGTCCGGCGCCTCACCCTCGAGAGCGAGGGCGAAGGCGACGACGCCGCGCAGGACGCCGCCGTGCGCCTCGCGACGGCCATCTTCCGCGAATACCAATTCGACGACTCCATGCTCGGCGCCATCCAGGCCTCGCTGCCCGCCTCGCGCTGGGGACAGGTGTACCGCGCCGTCCTCCTCGACCAGGCCCTTGCCGGAAGCGTCAAAGGTTACGATCGCTTACTGGATCGGATCAAGCTCGGCAAGGGCGCCGTCGCGCGCGAGCTCGACGGCCCCTCCCTCGCGCTCCTGGCGCCGCTGGCCCGGCGCGAACTGCCGAAGTTCTCCGCCGCCCTCGACGCCTTTCAGACCAAGGGCCGCGCCAGCGCCGGCATCATGCGCCTCCTGACGCAGATCGCCGAGCGCGCCGCCGGCCTGTCGGGCGAGACGCTCGGCACCCTCCGCCCGTACTTCGCGCGCCTTTCGGCCTTCCTGGTGGGCCAGCTCCAGCGCGGCCAGAACCAGCAGCAGCTCCTCGAGCTCCTGCACGTGTATGACCCCGACGCGCAGGGCGCCTGGCAAAAAGGCAGCGCGACCGTGCGCGAAGGCGTGACGCAGATCGGCGTCGTCGCGCTCGACTTCGGCGAGCTCCAGGCCAACCCTTACCGCTGGGAGGCGCCAGCCTCGCTACCGCTGCGCGACCTCGTCGTGATCCCGCACGGCGTCGGGGACCGCGCCTGGCTGATCCGATGATGCGCACGGCGGCGCCCGCGCGCGCCCGGCCCGTCGTGCCCCCTTACGCCTTTGTCGCGACGCGCCCGCTCCTGCGGCTGCACCGCGGAAGCTGGGCGATCGGCCTGATCCTCCTCCTCTGGCCGCTCGAGATCGGCCCCGAGGAGCCGCCGGCGCCCGGTCCGAAGCCGGCCCCCGCCGCGCCCGCGCCGCGGGCGCCGGCGACGCCGCACCCGCAGGCGAAGGAGCGCGCGACGCTCCCCGCCTTCGGCACACAAAAGGACGACCCCATCGACCGCGAGGCCTTCATCGCCTCGTTCCGGCGCCAGGCCCGTGCCGAGGCGCTGCCCTGCCTCCTGCAAGGGCGCCCGAGCCCCGCCTCGCTGCACGTCGCCGCCACCCTGCTCAAGTCCGGTCAGCTCAAAAACCTGCGCCCGATCGGCACCGGCACGTCTTTCCCCGACTGCCTCGCGCCGGCCGTCGCCAAAATGGACTTCGCCCCGCTCGCCGCGCCGCTCACGGCCGACGCGCAGGAGCTGCAATGGAGGATCGACTGGTGAGCCAAGGGAAACCTCAAGCCTTACCCGGGAATCCTGGGTCCGTTCAACGTGTTCCATCTGCTCTGCGCCGGCCTGCTCGCCTACTCCGCCTGGTTCACGCGGCGGACGCCCGCCCCGTTGCCAGCTTCAACCTGACCGCGAGCAGGGTCACGTCGTCCACCATGTCCTCATGTCGCGGCGGCAGCTTCCGGAGCAGGGCCTCGGGCTCCAGGCGCCGCGCGGCGCCCAAGCCCGCGAAGGTCGCCTTGAGGAACTCCTGGGCCCGTCGCGTCGGGTTCACCGAGCCGGCGCCGGCGTTGTGGAAAAGCTCGTAGACGCCGTCGGAATGCAGCACGAGCACCTCGTCCCCGCGCGCCATCGCCGAGAACGGCGGCTTGGACGCGAAGGCGCGGTCGACGCCGAGGTAGGTGTCATTCCGGCCGTTTAGGTGGGTCATGCGGACCTCGGCGCCGGCGCAGAGGAGCGGCGCCAGATGCCCCGAGTTCACGTAGGCGATGGCGCCCGTATGGAGGTCCACCGACAGGCTCACGAGCGTCATCGACGCCTCGTCGCGTCCCATGTCGCAGAGCACCTGGTTGAGGAGCGTGTGCAGCCGGTCGAGCGCGGGCTCCGTGGCGTCCGCGCCGGTCGCGTCCTGGTAGAAGATGTCGACGGCGCCCTTGGCGAAGGCCGCCAGCAGCGCCGCACCCGTCCCGTGGCCGGTGACGTCGCCCAGGTGAATCTGGAGCCAGCGCCCGGCGATCACGCGGTAGGCGTACCAGTCGCCCCCGACCTGCGAGGCCGCGCGCGTCACGGCATTGAGCGAGAAGAGGTCGCGCTCGAACGGCGCCAGCGGCAGAAACCGCGTCTGGAGGATGCCGGCGGTCTCGAGCTCGCGCGCCATATCGTGCGACTTTCTGGTCTGCAGCTCGAGCTGCTTCGTCAGCAGCGTCACCAGCAACAGGATGAACACCATGACGCCGAAGTCCGAGAGCTCCATCGCCCACGGAACCACGTGGTTTTGCACCAGCACGTCGTTGATCGCCGTCAGCGCCACGAGCGCCGCGCCGGCGCCGAAGACCCGCGCCTGGGCGGACCGCGCCCGGACCTTCCCCGCGACCTCGCCCGCCAGCAGGACGCCGAGGGCGACGACGAGGCCCTGGAACAGGGGCAGCGTGCGCGGCAGGTCGATCAGGGCGAACGCCGAGCCCAGGACCGTGCCGGCGGCGAGCGGCACGAAGACCCACTTGGCGCGGGCGAGGAGGCGCCGCGGAAAGCCGCCGATCACGTGCTCGGCGAAGTCGATGAACCAGAACGGGGCCAAGTAGGTGAACGCGTATTGCAGGTGGTCCCAGGCGAGCGGATAGGGGAAGAAGAGGTGAATCGCCTGGGTGTGGCACATGAGGTAGACGCCGTAGCACAGGCAGAACGCCCCGAAGGCGACGGCGATGCGCGCCCGCACCGACAGCAGGAACACGGTCGCGACGGCGCCGCCGAGAAAGAGCGGCACGATGCCGAAGATCAGCCCGCGCAGGTCGCTGCAGGCGACCGCGGTGATGTGGTCGGCGCGCGTCCCGATCCGCGCCTCGCCGTCGGGCCCTTGCCGCCCGGTATTGGAATAAGACCGTATATATAGGAACTTACCAGCGTAACCCGGCGGCAGACCGAAGAGGTGCGGCGGCTCGCCGAGGTAGGCGCGCTCGGCCGGATCCTCGATGTCGCCGTACTTGTAGATCACGTGCCGCGTCGGCCCCTGGGCGTCGCCGAGGTAGGCTTCGAACTTATTGCGGACCTTTTGCAGATAGACCGCCGCCCCCGGGCCCCTGGCCGGCAGGCGGGTGCGGAACCACCGGACGTTTTGCTGGGCGTCGAGGACGTCGCTCGGCTCGAACGGCGGCAGGGCCTGCGTCCGCGGCTCGCCCCGCGCGTGCACGTAGGCGTCGCTGCAGCCGGAGAGGACTGCGGCGAGCACGGCGCAAAGGGCGAAGAACCGCGCGACCATGAGACCTCGTTTCACTCAGTATTTCGCGGGAGCGCCCGGCGCCAGCGCGACGCCCGCGACGTTGCCTTCCGACTCGAGGATGATGCGGTCTTTCGCCACCGAGAAAAGGAACGTCGGCCAGTTGCTCTGGCGCTCCTCGTCGAAAACCTTGCCGGTGCCGAAGAAGTTCGGCTGGTCGCTCACGAGCGCCCCGGCCACGAGGTTGAGCTGGCGGCGGTTCTTGCCGGCGGCCTGCGCCGCCGTGATGCGCGCGGCCTTGCCGGCCCGGTAGCCGATCAGCTGGAAGTCCGTGATGACGACCTGCTGCGGGCGCACGAAATAGGGGGAGCCGACGGTCTCGGTCGCGAGCCCGGTCGGCAGCTTGGCGTAGCTCCCGATGAAGTCGGCGAAGATACTGCCCTCGAGAAACGGGTCCCAGGGCTCGACGAGCGCCGGCGAGCGCCATTCGTGGTTGCCGATCATGGGCAGCTTGTCCACCATGTTGAACTTGAAGAGCTTGGCGAAGTGCCGGACGGTCCGGAAGTCGTCGGGCAGGAACACCGCGTCGAACTGCACGATCGGCTTCAGCACGACCATGCGCGGGTCGAAGGGCACGTTCTCGTCGGCGGCCGCTTTGCGCGCCTTCTTGTAGGCGCGTTGGAACTCGTCCCGGCGGTCGGCCGCGTCGATCTGGAACATCTGCCGCCCGACGCCCATCATCGAGTCGAGGTTGCCGGGGGTGAAAACCAGGTCGAAGGCGACGTTGCCGCCGGCCTTGGCGAGGGCCTTGCGGAAGTAGTCGGCGATCTTGTCGCTCTTGTGGTTGTCGGGGCGGACGATCGCGATCCGCTTCAGGCCCCGTTTGACCGCGGCGTTGACCAGGGTCTCGGCGAGGCGCTTTTCGTCCGGGTAGACGCGGAAGGCGAAGGGCGACGCGGCCGTGACCTCGCGGTCGCGCGCCAGGAGCATGACCGGGACCATCAGGTCCTTCGACCACTTGGCGAGCAGGTCGGCTTCGGCCGCGTCCATCCCGCCGATCACGAGCGTGACCTTGTCGTGGAAGATGAGCTCGGAGAGCCGCGCCTCCGCCGTTTTCGCCTGGCCGACCGAGTCTTTGAGGACGACGACGTCCTCCATCTTCTGGTTGTTCTCGGCGAGGGCGGCGCGGAGGCCATGCACAATGTAGTTGGCGAACTTGGCGCGCGGCCCGGTAAGGGGGAGGATGACGCCGATCTTGCCGCTGTGCTGGTTGACGCCGGCGACCACCGCCAAGGCGGCGGCGCGGCGCGTCGCCTTGGCGTCGCAGTCGGCGGCCGTAACGGCGAGCAGCTTGTCGAGGCTCGAGCCGTCCGGCTGATAGGCGCCCGTCGGCACGAGGGCGAAGAGTTTCTTGTAAGGCGCGACGTACCTGGTGACGAGCTCCTGGCAGCCGGCGAGGAGCTGCGGGGACGTGGTCGTCAGCGCATTGGCGTCCAAGGTCGCCGCGTTCGCCGCGGCGGCCGAGCCTGAGCCGGTGCCGACGCCGGCGGTATTGACCGGAGCGATATTGACGACGTTCCCCGGCGACAGCGGGGCGGCGCCCTCGCTCGGCGCCGGGGTCCCCTTCGGGCGCCGCTTCGCGCCGCCTTTCGTCTTCTTTTTCGTCGGCCGCGGCTCGTCGTCGCCGCCCGCATACCCGGACACCTCGTCCATCGACAGGTGCTTGCCGTGATCGCCCTTTTTGAGGCTCAGGTCGTAAGGCGACTTCTTCGCGCTGCAGCCGGTGAGCTGTAGCGCGAGGAAAGCACTCACCCATGTGGCTTCAGTGCGCGAAGACATCGCGGTATCCGCCTTCCGTGCTTTGGGACAGGGCCTCGAGCGCCGACGACTCGGCCGGCGGCTCGTTGCCCCTCAGAAAGAACATCTTAACGCCGTCCGGCGACCGGTTCCCGAATTTCGGGTTCACCGTCGTCCAGACGATGCCCGAGGGCGCCGCAAACGGGGTCGGGGGGCGCTTCTCGAAGGCCTTGGTCATGTAATGGTCCCAGATCGGCAGCGCCAGCTTGCCACCGGTGACGTCGCCGTGCATCTGGGCGTGCTCGTCGGTGCCGACCCAGACGACCGTCGCGAGGTTCGGGGCGTACCCGCAGAACCAGTTGTCGGTGGACTCGTTCGAGGTGCCGGTCTTGCCCGCGGCGACGCCCGCCAGGTGCGAGCTCGCGAAGCCCGTGCCCATCGCCAGCACGGCGCGCATGCCCTGCGTCATCAGGTAGGCGATCTGCGGGGTGATGACCTGGTTCGCGCGCTCGGCCGGGGGCGGCGCCTTATAGATGACCTTGCCGTTCCGGTCGGTGATCTTCTTGATCGCGACCATCTCGACCTGATTGCCGGCGTTGGCGAAGGTGGCATACATCCGCGCCATGTCCATCAGTGTCGCGTCGGAGCTGCCGAGCGTCGTGCCGAACTCCTCTTTGATCGGCGAGCGCAGGCCGAGGCGTTTCGCCTGCTCGATGATGTGTT
>JAYVWD010000512.1:0-2131 GCA_043786345.1 Pseudomonadota bacterium | reverse complement strand
CGCGCGCTCGACGCGCTCCCGGCGGTCCTCGAGCGGACGGCGCGGGACGACGCCAACGAGTCGATCCGGGACCTGGCGGCGCGCGTGAAATCGGCATGCCGAACGAGGACGGGATATCTTTGATGCGCCGGGTCCGAGGCCTGAGCGACCAGTGCCACGGTGTTCCGGCGATTGCGCAGACGGCATATGGCAGTGCCGACGATCGAAGAAGAGTGCTCGACGCCGGCTTTCAATTGCACCTAGCCAAGCCTGCAGAGTCTGCCAAGCTGGTCGAAGCAATTGCGAACTTGGCGGTATCGTCACACCACGCCTCGATTTGAGCCGGTTTGCGCGCGAGTTTTAGCGCCGCCAAGTCACGAGATCATGCGGCGCCCCTTTCATGCGTGGGCTCTTTAGTAAACGGCCCTACACCGCGGAAGTCAATCCCGCCCAGTGAGGGTTTGGCGGCGGCGGTCGGGGGTGGGTTTAGTAAACGCGTCGGAGACCCTTGGAAGGTCGGCCGCGCTCTAACCCACGGCTGAAGAGGACTTTGGAAATCCGCTGCAGTCGACTTTGGGAAATGACAACTCCCTCATGTGGTCTCATGCGGCCGCGTTTGCCGGAACGGTAGGACTCCGGGAAGGCAGGCCGGCAAAGGCAGGCCGGCAACTTCATGCTGACGCGTAAGAATAATACAGATAAATTCGACCGCATGCAGGGTCCTGGTCAAGGCGCCGGCGGGCCGGCCGGTAAATTGCCGGCTTCCTCTTGGTGAGCCGCAACTTGGTAAAAGGTCGAACGTGGATCATTGGCTCGGCGATCGTCATCGGCTCAGGCTCGGCGCGATCCTTGCGCTGTTGCTCGCCATCGCCATCGCCTCGGCCCGCATCGCCATCGGCGGCGTCGGCGCCGAGGCGACCAGGGCCAGGACGCAGTCGATCCTGCTCGATATGGGCGACCTCCTGACCCTGCTGACCGAAGCCGAGACAGGCCAGCGCGGCTTCCTGTTGACCGGTACAGAATCGTACCTGAAGCCCTACCACGCGGCCATCAAAGGGACCGCGACGGCTCTCCAACGACTGAGGGCTGATCTCGCCGACGATGCCGCGGCCGCACAGCCCCTCGCGCAATTGACCGGCGCAATACAGCAGAAGCTGGACGAGCTGATGCTGACGATCGAACTGCGACGCACCGGTGAGCTGGAAAAGGCGATCGCCGTCGTCTCCAGCGATCGGGGTCAGGCCTACATGGAGGCGATTCGCCAATCGCTCGGTCAAATGCGCGCGAGCGAACTGGCACGGGTGAACGCCACCTCGGCGGTCGGTGATCGGACGCTCGCCCGCACCACCACCGCCATCCTCGGTGGCCTCGGTGCCGCCGTTCTGCTCGTCCTGCTCTCTGCCTCGCTCGTGCGCAGAGAGCTCCGGGAGCGCGCGCGCATCGAGGCGGCGCTGCGAAAAGAGGAGCACCTGCTCTCGGCCGTGATCGCGACGCAAAATGAGGTCGCCATGGCGCCCCTCGATCTGGACGTCATCATGGACCTGGTCGTCGCCCGCACGGAGGCGCTCACGAGCGCGAGCGGCGCGGTCATCGAGCTTGTGGAAGGCGACGAGTTGGTCTACCGGACCGCGAGCAGCGGCGCCAAGGGCCTGGTTGGCGTTCGCTTGAAACGTGACGGCAGCCTCTCCGGACTCAGCGTCGCCACGGGCGAGATCCTCCGGTGCGTCGATGCCGAGAGCGACGCCCGCGTCGACCGCGAAGCGTGCAAAAGGCTCGGCATCCGCTCGATGATCGTGGTGCCCCTGCGCTTCGATGGCATGGTCGTCGGCGTGCTCAAGACGTTCTCGTCAACGCCCCATGCCTTTAGCCCCAGGGACGCCGAAAATCTGCAGCTGGTGGCCGGCGTGCTCTCGGCGGCGATGGCGCACGCCACGGAATTTGCAGCCAAGCTAGCGGCCGAGGCGAGCGCCTCCCGGGCGTCCCGCCATAAGTCCGAGTTCCTTGCCAGCATGAGCCACGAGATCCGGACGCCGATCAATGGCATCATCGGCATGTCGACCCTGCTCGCCGGCTCCACGCTCGACGCGGAGCAGCAGGATAATGTCGACACTCTTCAGCGCTCGGCCGAGGCGCTCCTGACCATCATCAACGA
>JAYVWD010000511.1:0-5515 GCA_043786345.1 Pseudomonadota bacterium | reverse complement strand
CGCTCGAGCTGGATCTGACGCGAGACGCGGCGCTCGGACTCGGCGCGCTCGATCTGCATCCGGTCGCGCAGGCGGGACTGGGCGCCGAGCTCTTCGGCGCGGAGGCGCTCGGCCAGGCGGCCCTTCGAGGCCTTGGTCTCGGCCTCGACGATGCGATCCCGGAGCTCGCGCACGGCGATCTGCTCGCGCAGCACGAGGTCCGACGAGAAGCGTTCGATGAACTTCTGCTCGGACGCGAGGCTCTCGGCCTCGCGGAGCTGGCCTTCGAGCTCGCGGTTGAGCTGGTCTTCGGTCTTCCGGTTCTCGCGCCGGATGGCGGCAAGGTCTTTTTCGTCGAAGTCGTCCGAACTTTCGGCGATCTTGTCGATGACCGGCTCGCGGCTCTTGCTCATGAGGGCGTGACCTCTAAACAGAAAACTGTGAGGATGCGGATGCGGGGAACAAAGTCCCGAAAGACGTATCGGTGGCTTGGATTTATGTCTTTATTTTAGCATCGCGGCGGGGCGAAAAGGCGAATGGGCGCGCGCCCGGCAGCTTGTGCCGGGCAACATGTTCACGCGTAGGCGGTGGTGAGCGCCTGGTCCAGGTCCTGGATCAGGTCTTCGGCGCTCTCGATCCCGACCGAAAGGCGCAAAAGGTTCGCGGGCGTGCGGGTTCCGGGGCCTTCCATCGAGGCGCGGTGCTCGATCACCGACTCGACGCCCCCGAGGCTGGTGGCGCGGGTGATCATCCCGACCTCGGCCGCGACGGCGAAGGCCTCGGCCTCCCCGCCCCGCACCTGGAAGGAGAGGAGGCCCCCGAAGCGCTTCATCTGCCGGGCCGCGAGCGCGTGGCTCGGGTGCCCGGGCAAGCCCGGGTAATACACCTTCTCAACGAATTTATGTTTAGCGAGAAAGGCCGCGACCGCGAGCGCGTTCTCGCTCTGGCGCTCGACGCGGAGCGCCATCGTCTTGAGGCCGCGCAGCGCGAGCCAGCAGTCGAAGGGCGAAGGAACGCCCCCGACGGCGTGCTGGACATGGCGGACGCGGGTGAAGGCGTCGTTCCCGGTTTCCCGGGCGATCACGGCGCCCCCCAGGACGTCGGAGTGGCCCGAGATGTACTTGGTCGTCGAATGCAGCACCATGTCGAAGCCGTGCTGGAACGGGCTCTGGAGGGCCGGAGAGGCGACGGTGTTGTCGGCGACCGCGAGGGCGCCGGCGCCGTGCGCGAGGTCGGCGGTCGCCGCGAGGTCCGTCACCTTCATCAGCGGATTCGACGGGGTCTCGACCCAAAGGAGCTTGGTCTCCTTCCGCAGCGCCGCCTTCACCGCCGCGAGGTCGGTCATGTCGACGAAGTCGGCGGCGAGGCCCCAGCGCGCGAAGACCTCGCGCAGGATCACGCCGGTGCCGTAGTACGCGTCGTTGGGCGCGATCACGTGGTCCCCCGCCTTGAGCGCCATGAAGATCGCGGCGGTCGCGGCCGACCCGGAGGCGAAAGCCGCGGCCTCGGCGCCGCCCTCGATCAACGCGAGCGTCTGCTCGAGCGTCGTCCGGTTCGGGTTTTCGCGGCGGGTGTACGAGTACCCCTCGGGGTAGGATCCGTCGCGCTCCCGCTCGAAGGTCGTCGTCAGGTGGATTGCGGGCGAGACGTCCTTCTCGCCGAGCGCGACTTCTTTGTAGCCGTGGATGACCAACGATTCGAAGCGCATCAGCGTGAACTCCCCGCCTGCATGGATTCACTCATGAAAAAAAGGAACCAGACGGAGTCGACGAGCGCGTGCAGGAGCGCAGGGCCGAGAAGGCTCCGGGATTTTCGGTAGTTGTAGCCGTAAAGCAGGCCCGCGAGGGTGGCGAGCAGGAGGTAGCGCCAGTCGGGCGTCGGCGTGTTGTTATAGTGCGTGGCGCCGAAGAAGACCGAGGCGAGGACCAACGCCACCCACTCGCGCTTGAGTTTCTTGGCGAGGATGTTCTGCACGAGCCCGCGGAAAAGGAGTTCTTCGGGGATCGCGATGAAGAAGAAGATTCCGAGCGGCGTCCCGATCGCCTTGCCCCAATCGAGCCTCGGATTCACCTGGATGAAGTCGGTATAGAGCCCGAAAGGGATCGCGACGGCCATGAAGGCGGCGAGCGAGACGACGGCGCGCAGGACGTCGGCGCGCGACCAGCGGAGGCGGAGCTTGACGTCGGGAACGCCGCGGAACCCGAGGAAAATCGCGCCGACGAGGCTCACGGCCAGCGCCGTGTTGAGCATGTAGGCGCCGCCGCCTTGGGGCCAGGCCCAGATCCCTTCGAGGTGGCCGGTGTCGAACGGGAGCCAGACGACCGCGACGATCAGGAGGTCGATCCAGGAGGGGACGGGCCGCTTCGCCGCGGCCAGCGCGAGCAGGCAGGGCAGGAAGACGAAGAGCGCGAGCCGTCCGGTCGCATAGGCGTCGAAGGTTTCGGTACCCACCGAATAGAGGATCTGCAGCAGGACGGACGCCGCCGCGAAGGCGAGGAGACGCGGGCTCCGGTCGGCGACGAGCCGTTTGGCGCGCTCGGCGAAATCGGCGAACAGAAAGCCCATGAACGGGAACAGCAGGAGCCCGAAGACCGTCGCCGTCACCGCCAGCGGCAAGCCGTCGTGCCCGCCTTGCAGCGCCATCGCGATGCCGCCGCCGACGCAGACCAGGGTCATGAGGACGGCGGCGATCATGGCGCGCCGCGATTCTTGCGGCGCCGGGCCTTCAGGCGCTCTTTGTCGGCCTTGGCGAGCTTCTCGGTCGCCGCGCTGAACGCCGCCGCCGAGAGGCGCTCGATGTTCTGGTCCAGAAACTCGAGGGTTTTCTCGGGGTAGACGTTGCCCATCTCGCGCAGGGTCCAGCCGACGCCCTTCTGCACGTAGTACTCGTCGAAGTCGATCTGCCGAGAGACCATGGCGGCGAGCTTCGGGAACGGCAGGAACACCTTCCGCGCCGCGCTGTAGTAAAGCAGGCTAACGATCGACTGGCGGCGCGCCCAAGAATGCGGGGATTCGGACCACTCCTCGAGCTGCGGCAGGACGAGCTTGCGGTCTTGCTCGAGCGTGCGCGAATAGATGCCCGACAGCTCGTCGGAGTGCGCCCAGTTGTCGACGCGCTTCACCCAACCCTTGAGGCGGGGCCACGCATCGACGAGCAGATCCGTCCGTTTCCTGTGGGAGAAATAGGCGAGCGCCACGCACATCGTCTCGTAGCAGGGGCTCTTCTGCCAGACGTAGTCGAGGATCTTTGTGACCTCATCGGCATCGTGCACATAGAAGGAGAAGCCCGGCTTCAGGGCGCGGTCGATCTGCGGGACCTTGAGCCCGAGGTACTTGAGCTTCGACTGGCGCCCGCCGATGTATTCGAAATGCTTCTGCGCGGAGCCGGCCGGCGGCTCCTGGCGCAGAGCCGCCTCGATCTCGTCGAGGTATTTAGCGTAGCGCGCGCCAGCCATTCAGCCCTGCGGGCCGTCGAGCAGCGACGACGTAAGCAGGTCGCGCAGGCGCGGCTCCGGCTTCCAGTAGTCCGGGCCCTTCATGACCTTGCCGCGCTCGTCGTAGATCGGCTGGCCGTCGGCCCCGAGCTTCGAGAAATTGGACTCCATGATGACGCCGAGCACGCGGTCCATGGGCAGGCCCCAGCGCCGCGCTTCGCTCGCGCAGTAGACGATGATGTCGCCGAGCCAGTCGGCCATGTCGGCCAGGACCTCGACCTTGGCGTCGCCTTCGAGCGCGCCCGAGGCCCCGCCCAGGTCGTCGTACTTCTTGGCGAGGTCCGTGCCTTCCTCGACCTCTTCGCGGAGGATGTCCTGGAAGTTGCGGATCCGCTCGACCGGAAGCAGGGTCGGCTGCTCGTTGCCCGGGATGCGATAGAGGGCGTTGAAACGCTCGATTGCACGGTAAAATTCGCGGTCAGCCATGGTTTTCCCCGGAGTCCATTTGCTCTTGTCCCCCGCAATATGTGCCGGCAGACTGCGAAAGTAAATACCCTTTCCGACCGCCGAGGGCTCATGCTCCGCCTGCTGAAATATGCCCTCCTCACGCTCCTCGGTCTCGTCGTCGCGGTCGCGCTCTTCTTCGCGTTCGCGGTTTTTTCGGCGGTGGGGCGCGAGCACACGATTTGTCGGATCTATGCCGGCGCGCAGCGCGACGGCGGCAGCGCTCAGCTCGCGCGCGTCCTGCCAAAATCGGGGGAGCCGGGTGCGCCCGACGCCGGCGAGCCCGGGCTCGCCATCGAGTGGCTGCCCATCTCGAAGGACCGGTTCGTGCCGCTTCCGCCCGGGGCCTGGACCCTTCAATCGCACGGAACCTCGATGGTTTTGGCCGAAGGCAAAGACCTCGTCACCCTCGAGCAGGACGAGCAGGCCGCGACGACGGACTTGTTTAACGCCCTGGGCGAGGCCGTTTTCGGCCGCGCGGCGGCGCTTGGCGAGCAGATCAACCAGTCGTATGCGCTCGACCTCACGAAACCTTGCGATCCGGCGAAGGACGCGCGGGCGCTCCTGCTCGAGGCGTTCCTCATTAGCCTCAAGTCTTTGCCGGCGCCGGGCGATTTTCTGGCCGGCGTACGCGACCAGGTGCCGCTCGCGACGACGACCCTGACGGCGCGCAACGGCGGCGAAGGCGGATACCTGCTCGACGTGACCATGCCCGGCGCCGACGGGAAGTGGATGCGCCTCTTTTACCTGATTCACGACGAGGAGACCGCGCGCGGCCTCCTCCGCAGTCTCAAGGACTTGGGGCGGCCCGAGAAGACCGGGGGACGCGCCAGCGTCGCCGGCTGGGACGAGGCGCTCCCTTCGGCGCTCGGGCTTTGAGCGCCGCCGCCGCGCCGCCCGTTTATCCGATGGTGAATTCGGCCTTGGCCTCGCGTGTCAGCAGGTCCATGACGGCCTGAGCGATCGGCTTCTTCATATAGAGGACGTTGTAGGTCTCGGTGATGATCGGGGCGTCGACCCCGAGCTTGTTGCACAAATTGTAAGCAGCCTCGGTGGTGCTCACGCCTTCGGCGACGGAGCCGAGCGTCGTCAGCACCTGCTCGAGGGACTCACCCTTGCCCATCCGGAAGCCGGTCATGAAGTTCCGACTCTTCTCCGAGGTGCAGGTCAGAAAGAGGTCGCCGACGCCGCCAAGACCCTTGAATGTCAAAGGATTTGCGCCCATGGCGACTCCGACGCGGGTGATCTCGGCGAGGCCGCGGGTGATCAGCGCGGCCCGGCTGTTCATCTGGAAGCCGATGCCGACGCTGGCGCCGGCAGCGATCGCGACGACGTTTTTCAGGGCGCCGGCGACCTCGAGGCCGATAGGATCGTCGCTCGTGTAGACGCGGAAGTGCACGGCGTGGAACAGCTCTTGCGCCCACATTGCACACTTGAGGTCCTTGCTCGCGACGGCGACGCAGGTCGGCTGCCGTGCCGCGATCTCGCTCGCAAAGCTTGGCCCCGAGAGGAACACCGACTCGTTCGCGACCTCGGGCCCGAGCACGTCGGCGATGATGTCGCGCGGCAGCTGCATGGTGCCGACCTCGATCCCCTTC
>JAYVWD010000510.1:0-4902 GCA_043786345.1 Pseudomonadota bacterium | reverse complement strand
ACGGCCGAACGCCGAGGAAACCATGGGAATCCGCGGCGCCGCGAGCCCCGCCGCGCGCGCCGCGGCCGCGAGCGGCGCGACGGCCGGCGCCATCATCTCGGAATGGAAGGCGTGCGAGGTGATCAGCAGCTTGCAGGCGACGTTCTGGAGCTCCAGCTTCTGCTTAAGCGCCGCGACCGCGTCCGGGGGCCCCCCGACGACGCAGGCGTAAGGCGAGTTCACCGCGGTCAGCCACACGCCGGACCCGAGGAATGGCGAGAGCTCGGCCGCCTTCATGCGGACCGACAGCATCGAGCCGGGCGCCATGCTCTGCATCAGCCGCCCGCGCTCGCACACGAGGGCGAGCGCCGCCGGCAGGGTCAGCACGCCGGCGATACAGGCCGCGACCAACTCGCCGACGCTGTGGCCGATCAGGATCCGCGGTTTGACGCCGTGCGCCAGCCAGGTCTGGGCGCACGCATATTCGACCGCGAAGATCGCCGGCTGGGCCAGCTCGGTGGTGTTGAGCCGCGCCCGGACCTCGGTGGACACCGCCGCCGGCCCCGTCTCGAGGCCGAGCATGGCCACGAGGTCGAGGCCCTTGAGCTTTTTGACCTCGGTCGCGCAGGCGTCGAAGCCGGCTTTGTACGCCGGCTCGCTCCGGTAAAGGCCGCGGCCCATGCCGGGGCTCTGCACGCCCTGGCCCGGAAACAGAAAGACGACCTCGGGCGGGCGCGCCGGCGCCGTCCGCCGGACGACGCGCGGCGAGCGCTCGTCGCCGAGCGCCGCCTTGAGCTCCTCGGCATCGGTCGCGACGCACACCAGCCGGTGCGCGAGCGGTTTCCGTCCGACGGTCAGCGTAAACGCCAGATCCGCGAGCGCCGCCGCGTCGAGCGCGCCCTGGTCCGCCAGGTGGCGCCAGAGCCGTTCCCGCTGCGCGGCGAGCGCCCCTTCGGTCTTCGCCGAGAGCGGCACCATGACCACGCGTCGCTGCGGCACGGGCGAGGCCGCCGCCGCGGGCGCTTCCTCGAGAACGACGTGCGCGTTCGTGCCGCCGACGCCGAAGGCGCTGACGCCCGCGCGCCGCACGCCATTCTTCGCCGGCCAGTCGCGCAGCCGGTCGTTGACGCGGAACGGCGAGGCGTCCATGTCGACCTTGGTGGTCGCGCTGGTAAAGTTGATCGACGGCGGGATCTGCCGGTGCTGAAGCGCCAGCGCCGTCTTGATCAGGCCGCCGACGCCGGCCGTCGCGACCATGTGCCCGACGTTGCTCTTGAGCGAGCCGAGCGCGCAATAGCCCCGCTCTTTCGTGCCGTTGGGGCCGCCGGTGAACGCCTTGATGAGCGCCGTCAGCTCGATCGGGTCGCCGAGCGGTGTCGCCGTCCCGTGCGCCTCGACGTAGGTCACCGAGCCCGGCGCGACGCCCGCGTCGCGCTGCGCCGCCGTGACCACGGCGGCCTGGCCGTCGATGCTCGGCGCCGTGAAGCTCGCCTTCGCGGCGCCGTCGTTGTTGACGGCGCTCCCCATGATGACGGCGAGGATGCGGTCGCCGTCGCGGCGGGCGTCGTCCAGGCGCTTGAGCAGGACCGCGCCGACGCCGTCGGAGAAGACCGTGCCCTGCGCGTTCTCGTCGAAGCTGCGCGTGCGCCCGTCCGGCGAGAGCATCCCGCCTTCCTGGTAGAGATAGCCGCTCTTGAGCGGCGCCGTGCTCGAGCTGCCGCCGGCGATCGCGAGCGCGCATTCGCGGTTCCGGAGCGCCTGTACGGCCAGGTGGACCGCGACGAGCGAGGTCGAGCACGCGGTCTGGACGCTCACCGCCGGGCCCTTTAAGTCGAGCCGGTGCGCGGTGCGGGTCGTGAGGTAGTCCTTCTCGTTGCCGAGCATCGTCGTGAAGGCGCCGACGCCCTCGATCAATCCGGGCACTTTGGCGACGACTTCCCGGTAATAGGTGTTGGTCCCGGCGCCGCCGTACACGCCGATGACCCCGTCGTAGGACTCGGGCGTGTAGCCGCCGTCCTCGAGAGCGGCCCAGGCGATCTCGAGGAAGAGCCGCTGCGCCGGGTCCATGACCTCCGCCTCGCGGCGCGGAATGCCGAAGAACGCGTGGTCGAACTTGTCGCCGTCGCGCACAACGCCCCGCGCGCGCACGTACAACGGACTCCTGACCTGCTCCGGATCGATCCCCGGATCGAGCTCGCCCGGCCCCCAGAAGTCGATGGATTCGAGCCCCTGAGCCAGATTGCGCCAGAACTCCTCCGCCCCCTCGGCTCCAGGAAAGCGCAGCGCTGCGCCGATGATCGCCACCTTGCGGTCATCCTCACCCGCGCCGGAGTTCATGTTCGTGGTCGAGATCGAGGTCGAGGTCGAGGTCGCGCTCGCCCCCATCTCCACCCTCTCCACGCACCCCGCCAACCCCGCGATCGTCGGAACCTCGAACAGCTTGAGCACCGGCACGCTATACCCGTGCTCCTTCTTGAGCCGCGCCACCATCCGCACCGCGAGCAGCGAGTTCCCGCCGAGCTCGAAGAAGTTGTCGTCGACCCCGACCCGCGCGACCTTGAGGAGTTCGCACCAGAGTCCCGTGATCGCCGTCTCGACCGCCGAGGTCGGCGCCGCGTAGACGGCGCCGATGTCCTGGCGCTCCTCCGGCGGCCGCGGGAGCGCTTTGCGATCGACTTTGCCGTTCGGGTTGAGCGGCATCGTATCGACGGCGACGAACTGGTTCGGGACCATGTGCTGCGGGAGCTGCGCCGCGATGTGCCCACGCAGATCCGCGGTCGCCAGCGTCGCGCCCGATTTCACGGTGTAATAGGCGACGAGCCGCTGGTCGCCGGGCGCGTCCTCGCGCACCATGATCGTCGCTTTGTCGACCGCGGGGTGGCCGAGGGTGACGGCCTCGATGTCGCCGAGCTCGATCCGGAAGCCGCGGAGCTTCACCTGGTCGTCGTTCCGCCCGAGGTACTCGAGGTGGCCGTCCGGCGCGAAGCGCCCGAGGTCGCCCGTTTTGTACATCCGGCCGCCGAAAGCGGCCGAGAACGGGTTGCGCACGAAGCGCTCGGCGGTCAGCTCCGGCCGCTTGAGGTAGCCGCGCGTCACCCCGGCCCCGGCGATGAAGAGCTCGCCCGGAACGCCGACGGGCACCGGCTCGAGGTGCTCGTCGAGGGCGTAGATATAGGTGTTGTCGATGGGCAGCCCGATGAACATCGGGCGCTCCAGGTCCTCGACCTGGTAGTAGGTGGCGATGACCGTGATCTCGGTCGGCCCGTAGCCGTTCCAGAGACTTTTCCCAAGGCCTCGGAGTATCTTCGCCAGCGACGGCGGCAGTGCCTCGCCGGCGGCGATGATCCGCAGGTCCGGCGACCCCTGCCAGCCCGCGTCGAGCAGGATGCGCCAGGTCGACGGCGTCGCGAGCATGTTCGTGACCCGGTGCCGTTGCAGGAGGTCCGCGACCATGGCCCCGTCGAGCGAAGCGTCCTTCGGCGCGAGGACCAGGGCGCCCCCGACCATAAAGTTGAGGAAGAGGTCGGGGATCACGATGTCGAAGGAGATCGTGTTCGCCGAGAGCGTCACCTCATCGTCCCCGAAGGCGACCGTCTTCCGCATGCTGTAGAGGAAGTTCGTCACCGTCTCGTGCGGGACGAGCACGCCCTTCGGCTTGCCGGTCGAGCCTGACGTATAAATCATGTAGGCCAGGCTCTGCGGCGTCGCGGCCGCGCCGTCCTGCGGCAGGTCGTGCGACGGGCGCGCGGCCACCGCGGCGCGCTCGGTCTCGAGGTCGACCAGCCGCGCCGAACAGTCCGGAAGCCGCCCCGCGAGGCGCGCCGTCGTGACGAGGAACGGCAGCTCCGCGTCGTCGAGCATCACCCCAAGGCGGTCGCGCGGGTACGCGGGGTCGAGCGGCACATAGGCGCCGCCGGCCTTCAGAATCGCGAAGACGCTGACGATCAGCTCGGCCGACTTCTCGAGGCAGAGCCCGACCAGCACGCCCTCGCGCACGCCGAGCGCGCGGAGGTGGTGCGCGAGCCGGTTCGCCTCGGCATTGAAGTCCCGGTACGTGAGGAGCGTCTCGCCGACGATCAGCGCCGTGCGCTCCGGCGTCCGCTTCGCCTGGGCCTCCAAAAGCCCGTGCAGGGTCTCGTGCGTCGGAAACGCGCAGTCGGTCTGGTTGAAGTCCTCGAGGACGTGCCGGCGCTCCTCGGCCGTGAGGAGCGGCAGGCGGTCGAGCGGCGTCGCCGGCGCCGCGGCCGCGGCCCGCGCAAACGCCGCGAAATGGCGGAGGTAGCGGTCGACGGTCGCTGGCTCGAATAGGTCCGTCGACCCGGCGAGCAGCAGCGTCACCCGGCCCTCGGCGGCGTAGGCCGTGAGCTCCAGGTCATAGGGCCCGGCGGCGCTCGCGACCGGGATGCCGCCCGCGGCGCCGCCCACCACCGCGACGACCGCCTGGACGACCGGGCTCCGGCTCGGATCCGGGGCGAGGCCGAGCGCCGCGGCCAGCGCCGCGAGCGGCGGGCAGCCGTGCCGGCGCCCTTCCGCCAGGGCGGCGGCGGTCTTCTCGCGGAGCGCCTCGAAGGGGGCGTTGCGCTCGGGAAACGCCCGCACGGGAACGGGGCCCTCGCCGGCCTCGACGCCGACGACGAGGTCTTCCCCGCGTCCGATGCGCCGCAGGAACCCGAGGAGCGCCGCCGCGAGGAAGGCCTCGTCCGCGAACGCCGGCGTGTCGTCGCCGTTCAGCTCGAGCGCCGCGACCCGGCGCCGGCCCGAGAGCGCCGCCGGCCGCGGCCGGTCGGTGATGATCCCGGTTTCGACGGGCGCGCGCGCGAGCGCTTCGCGCCAATGCGCGCCGGAGCCCGCGCCGCGCGGCCTGACGCCGTCGAGCGTCGGCGCCGCCGTGCCGCCCGCGAGGACCGCCGCGAACGCTGAAAG
>JAYVWD010000509.1:0-1877 GCA_043786345.1 Pseudomonadota bacterium | reverse complement strand
TAAATCGAGAAAGCGGGCGGCGAGGTAGAGTTGGTCGCGGCTCAAGTGACCGCGCTGGGACAGGGCCGTCGAAAGATAGGTTCGGCAACATCATCGTCGAAAGCTCGAGCCACATCGGTCATTCGTTCAAAAGCGCCGAGGGTTGGGAAAAGCCGCTCTATATGAGCTCCGATCCTTCGGGCAGCTTCATCTACGGCGCCGAGACCCGGGCCGACGGGGCCGACGTGGTGTGGCCGGCGATCAATCGCAAGAGATGGTACGGAGACAACATGGACGAGGATTGATTCTCGAGCCGGACAGGTGAACGGTAACGCCCCGCGACCTGTGATCGCGGGGCGTGTTCACGTCCGAGATTGGCGGCCCTTCACGCCACCGGCCCGAGCCACTTGCGCGCCTTGGCGCCGTCGGCCTTTTCCACCAGACCTTTTTGCTCCATGAATTCCACCATGCGGGCCGCGCGGTTGTAGCCGACCTTGAGGTGGCGCTGCAGGAAGCTGGCGCTGACCAGGCCGTGCGTGCGCGCCAGCGCCAGCGCCTCGCCGAAGCGGGCGTCGTCGTCCATCATCTCGAGGTCGTCGCCGCCGCCCTTTTCCCCGGCCTTCTGGCGGGCGAACTCGTCGTCGATCCAGCTGATGATGGCGTCGTCGTAGCGGGCGGTACCCTGCTTTTTCACCTCGGCCACGAGGTTGATGACCTCCTCGTCGCTGATGAAGGCGCCCTGGATCCGCTCGAGGCCGCGGATCCCCGGGCGCTGGAGCAGGAAGTCGCCTTTGCCGAGGAGCTTGTCGGCCCCGATCAGGTCGAGGATCGTGCGGCTGTCGTGCTTGCTCACCACCTGGAACGCGATGCGGCAGGGCAGGTTGGCCTTGATGACGCCGGTGATGACGTCGACAGAAGGGCGTTGGGTCGCGAGCACCATATGGATACCCGAGGCGCGCGCTTTCTGCGCCAGCCGTTGGATCGAGGATTCGACGTCTTTCGGCGCCGTCATCATCAGGTCGGCGAGCTCGTCGATCACGAGCAGGATATACGGGAGCTTGTGCAGCACCTCTTCGCCCGAGGCCTCGCGCAGGGTCTCCAGGCGCTCCGGCGAGGCCTTGTCGATGAAGGCGTTGAAGCCGGCCAGGTTCCGGACCGCGGCGAGCTGCATCAGCTTGTAGCGGCGCTCCATCTCGTGGGTCGCCCATTTGAGCGCCAGCGAGGCCTTGCCGGGCTCGGTGATGACCGGCATCAATAAGTGCGGAATGCCTTCGTAAACCGATAGCTCGAGCATCTTCGGGTCGACGAGGATCATGCGGACCTCGTCGGGGCTCGACTTCATGATCACGGAACAGAGGAACGCGTTGATGGCGACGGACTTGCCGGAGCCCGTCGCGCCGGCGGTGAGGAGGTGCGGCATCGACGCGAGGTCGGCGCACATCGGCTGGCCGTTGATGGTCTTGCCCATGCCGAAGGTGAGCGGCGACACCGCGTCGCGGAAGGCCGCCGAGTTGATGACGTCGCCGAAAAAGACGGCTTCGCGGCGGGCGTTGGGCACCTGGATGCCGAGGGCGCTCTTGCCCTTGACGGGGTGGATGAAGATCGAGTCGACCTTGAGCGCCAGCGCCAGGTCGTCGATCAGCGAGAGGATCTTCGACTGCTTGATGCCGGCGTCGGCCTGAAACTCGAAAACGGTGACGACGGGGCCCGGCTGATAGCCCACGATTTTTCCTTCGACGCCGAAGTCGAGGAGGATCTTGATGAGGAAATTCGCCGTGGATTCGAGCTCTTTGACGTTCGCGGCGGTCTGCGTGGCGGGGTCGGCCTTGTTGAAGATGTTCATCGGCGGCGGGACGTAGTTGGAGGGCGTGTGAGCCCGCCGCGGCGGCGCGTAGAAC
>JAYVWD010000508.1:0-2125 GCA_043786345.1 Pseudomonadota bacterium | reverse complement strand
TTTCTGGAGAAGGAATGAACATGCTCCGCACCACCATCCTGTTGACCCTGACGGCCGCGGCGCTGAGCGCCTGCGGAAAAGACGACACCCTGACGCGCGCCGGCGGCACGGTCGTCGCCCGCGGCGCGGACCTCACCGTCGCCTCGGCGTGTGACGCGGCGCCCGCGGCGTTGGCGTTGAACGACGCGGGCGGGCTGCGCCATGTGCCGGCGGAGTCCCTGCGCGTCGTCCAGGGCAGCACCGTGCGCGCGATGTGCGACCTGCTCAAAGACGCGCCGAAGCCGCTCGCGGTCTTCCAGTTCGCGAGCGTCACCTGCTTTCCGTGCATGCAGGCGGCGGCGAAGCTCAACGCGGATCTCAAGGCGAAGGGCTTCGGCGATTCCGTGCTCTCCGTCCTGGTCCTCACGGACCCCCTCGGCCTGCTCTCGGCCGACGACGAGCGTCGCCTCAAGCGCGACGTGGCGCCGGCCGCGACCTGGGTCTACGACGACTTCCAGGACCTCTGGAAATTCTTCTCGCCCGGCGCGGCGGGCGCCGAGCTTCCCGCCGTGACGCCGCTCCTCATCGCGATGGACGCGGCGCAGCGCGGCTTCGCGAGCGACGACACCGCCGGCGACGCCGCGGCCCTCGTCGCCCGGGCGAACACCTTGCTGCAACTTGGAATCACGGCGAAACCCGCGCCCTGACGGACCGCGCAAGTCGCTTCCACCGCTTCCTGCCCGGCTCTATGGTCGCCGCTCTTTATAAGAGGAGGAACGACCATGAAGATCGCAGAGCTCGAGGCGAAGACGAAAACGGAAACGGCGGCGCAGCGCCAGGCGAAGGCCTTCGCCTGGCGGTTCGACGAGGCGGAGCGCCTGGCGCGGCTCACCGCCGGACAGCGGCACTACTACGCGGATGCCTGCACCTTGCGGGGGCGGCTCGCCCTCGAGCAGGCGGTGCCCGCCTGGCGGGTGCTGACCAACCGGCAGGTGCTGGCCCTGGCCGAGATGATGCCGTTCGGGGTGGAGGAGCTCGCCTGCCTCCAGGGGATGAACCGCGCCAAAATCGACGGTTTCGGCGCCGAGCTCGTCGCGCTGGCGCGCCTTCGGGCCGGGCTGTCCCCATACTAAGATATCTGATCTATTGGATTATATGGCAATTCTTGGCGGTCGCTCAAGTTTTCCGCCGGAAAAGCCGATAGGGCGGGTGCACCATTCGCCCGTCGTTCTAGAGGAGATTCGCCGTGAAGCTCGCCGCGTCGTTCGCGCTCGTCCTGACCGTCACGCTCGCCGCGTGCTCGAGCGCGCCGCCGCCGAAGCAGCAGTCGCCGAAAAAAGGCGCCACGGCGGGATCCGGGACCGGCAGCGACGCCCTCGGCAGCGGCTCGCCCGAGGCGGTCCTCGAGGCCCCGATCGGCCTGGCGCGTGCGGATGCGACGGCCCTGCAGTTCACCAGCGACCGACCGGTGAGCCTGGGCTTCAAGCTCACCAATGCGTCCGGCAAGGAGGTCATCGTCGGCCTCCTCACCACCCCGAAGGGCCCGACCCTGAAGCACGACCTCGCCACCGACTCCGTCACCTTCGCCTGGACCGCCCCGGTGGTCGGGACGCAGAAGATCCGCTTCATCCTCCGCGACAAGGCGAAGTGCGTGGCGGCCGAGTCCGACGCGGCGCGCTGCGAGATCAAGCCCGAGGACTTCGGCGTCCTCGGCGCCAACGATAAATACGACGTCGTCAGCGACGAGTACGCGCTCGAGGTCACCCAGGGCCTTGCGTCCACGGCGGCGACCGGCGCGACGGGCACCGGGACGGGCGCGCTCTCGGGTCTTTCCGGCCTGGCCGGCGGCAACGGCGCGATGATCAGCCAGATCACCGGCCTCCTCGGCGGCGGCGGCAACCTGACGAGCATGCTGAGCGGCCTCGGCGGCGGTCAGCTGCAACAGGTGCTGGCCCTGGTCAAGGGCGGCGGCAGCGGCGCGGACGTCTCGACGCTCATCCATCTCTTGAAAGGTCTCGGTTTGGCCGACGGGGGCTGAAAGTCTGTTGAGAAATGGTCGGATGCTAGGCGCCGACCGGAGCGGAAACCGGAGTTTACGTCGCGTAAATGAGGATTTCCGCGATGGTCGGCAACGACGCAGACGGCC
>JAYVWD010000507.1:0-2740 GCA_043786345.1 Pseudomonadota bacterium | reverse complement strand
GCCGTGAAGGCGACCGGCGGCAAAGGCAACTACGTCATCCTCTCGGGCCAGGCCGGTCACTCCGTCGCCGCCGACATCACCAAGGGCAACCTCGAAGTCCTGAGCAAATACAAGGATATCAAGGTCATCTCCCAGCAGAACCACAACGCCTGGTCGGCCTCGCAAGCGATGGCGACCCTGGAAAACGTCCTCGCCAAGCACAAGAACGACGTCGCCGCGGTCCTCGCCAACAACTCCGGCATGGCCAACGGCGCCGTGCAGGCGCTGGAGCAACAAGGGCTCACCGGCAAAGTGTTCGTCGCCGGCGCCGACGCCGACCTCGCCGCCATCCGCAACATCGTCGCCGGCAAGCAGCAGTTCGAAGTGCTGAAGGCGATCCAGCCCCTCGCCGAGAAGTCCGCCTGGCTCGCCGTCGAGCTCGCCCGGGGCAACAAGCCCAAGGGCGAAGTGACCTCCGACAACGGCACGAAGCAGGTCCCGACGTTTCGGACGCCGGTGTACGCGGTCGACAAGGCCAACCTCGACGAGGTGGTGATCAAGTCCGGCTTCCACCCGCGCGCCGCGGTCTATAGCCACTGATGGGCCCAGTGCTCAACCCAGTGCTCGAAATGCGGGGGATCGTCAAGGAGTTCCCCGGCGTCCGCGCGTTGGACGACGTCACCTTCGTCGTCCACGCGGGCGAGACGCTCGCGCTCGTCGGCGAGAACGGCGCCGGCAAGTCGACCCTGATGAAGGTGCTCTCCGGCGTCTACCCGCACGGAACCTACGGCGGCCAGCTGTTGGCAAAGGGCGCCGCGGTCGCGTTCCGCGGGACGCGCGACGCCGAAGACCACGGGATCGCGATCATCCATCAGGAACTCAACCTCTTCCCCGACCTGTCCGTCGCCGAGAACCTGTTCGTCGGCCGGTATCTGAAGACGGCCTTGGGTCTGGTCGACTGGCCGGCGATCGCCCGGCGGTCGCGCGAGGTCCTGGCGCGGCTCGGCGCCACGTTCAGCCCCGACGCCAAGGTCCGCTCGCTCTCGGTCGGCGACGGCCAGCTCGTCGAGATCGCGCGGGCGCTGCTCAAGAACGCCGAGATTCTGATCCTGGACGAGCCGACCTCGGCCCTGTCCGAGCGCGAGGTCGAGCGCCTCTACGGCATCATCGAGGACCTCGCCGCGAGGGGCGTCGCCTGCGTCTACATCTCCCACAAGCTCGACGAAGTGTATAAGCTCTGCGATCGCGTCGTGGTGCTGCGCGACGGCAAGTCCGTCGGCGGCGGCCCGCTGCCCGACACGACGCGCGATCAGCTCATCACCATGATGGTCGGCCGCCCGATGGCGGCGCTCTTTCCGCCCAAGCTCACCACGGCGGCGACCGCGCCGGTGCTCCGCTGCAAGGACGTCCGCGGCATCACGTTCGAGGCCTTTCCCGGGGAAATCCTGGGGATCGGCGGCATGATGGGCTCCGGCCGGAGCGAGCTGCTCAACGCCCTCATCGGCAACCCCGATCTGCCCGTGGACGGCGAGGTCACGGTCGACGGCAAGCCCGTCCCGCGCCGCACCGTCCGCGGCGCCGTGCAGGCCGGCCTCGCGCTCGTGACCGAGGACCGGAAACGCACCGGCCTGCACCTGGGCCTGACCATCCGCGAAAACGTCTCGCTCGCCTCGCTCCACCGCGTCGCGAAGGGCGGCGTGGTCGACGCCAAGCACGAGGCCGCCCGCGCCGCCGCGTATTCCCAGCGCCTCCGGATCAAGGCGCCGACCGTCGAGGCGCTCGTCGGCAACTTGTCCGGCGGCAACCAGCAGAAGGTCGCGATCGCCAAATGGTGCGCGACGCATCCCCGCGTCCTGATGCTCGACGAGCCGACGCGCGGCGTCGACGTCAACGCCAAGTTCGAGATCTATTCGCTGCTGCGCGAGCTGGCCGGTCAAGGCTTAGCCGTCGTGATCGTGTCGTCCGAGGTGCTGGAGCTCGTCGGCCTTTGCCGCGAAGTCCTCGTCTTGCGGGAAGGCAAGCTCGCCGGCCGCCTCGCGGACGCCGAGGTCACCTCGGAAAATATACTGCGGCTCGCCGTCGGAGGAGGCTTAACTACATGAGCATGAAGGACCGCGCCTGGCGCCGTCATACGATCCTGTTCGCGCTGCTGGCCCTGATGGTCGGCTTCGAGTTCCTCGGGCGCGTGCTCAGCACCGAGGTTCGCGAGGCCATCGTCCTGGCGCACGGCGGCACCGGCGCCTGGAGCGCGGTCGGTCAGGCCGCCTGGGCCGCGCTCACGTCCACGGATTTCGTCTTCCTCAACCCCCGGAACATCACCAACCTGGCGCTGCAGGTCTCGGTCAACGGCATCCTCGCCGTCGGCATGACGATGGTCATCCTGACCGGCGGCATCGACCTGTCGGTCGGCTCCCTCGTCGCGCTCTCGGGCATCATCCTCGGGCTCTGCGAGCAGCGCCTCGGGATGGGCACGGCGCTGGCCCTCGGCGCGACGGCGTTCGTCGGCCTGACGGCCGGCACGGTGAACGGCGTCCTGATCTCGCGCTTCCGGATCCCGGCCTTCGTCATCACGCTCGGCATGCTCGTCATCGCGCGCGGGCTCGCCCTGATCCTCTCCGACTCGTCGGCGATCGCCCCGCTTTCGCCCGCCGTTCGGTTCATCGGCGGCGGCTTCCTCGCGAGCGTCGTCGTGAAGGGCGCGCTCATGTCGAGCGGTCCGGGCCTCACGGCGCTCGTCCGGCCGGCGCGCGACGGCGAGGGC
>JAYVWD010000506.1:0-4391 GCA_043786345.1 Pseudomonadota bacterium | reverse complement strand
ATGCTGCGAAATATGGCGACCTCGCTCGTTCTTCACGAGCGGATCGAGACGACGGTTCCGAAGGCGAAGGAGCTTCGCGGCCTCGTCGACAAGATGATCACTCTCGGCAAACGTGGCGATCTGCACGCGCGTCGTCAGGCAGCGGCTTACCTCTTCGACGATGAAGCGGTGAAAAAGGTTTTTGCGAACCTTGCTCCCCGCTTCAAAGATCGCAACGGCGGCTACACGCGCATCCTGAGGAAGGGTCCTCGCTTCGGCGACGGCGCGGAAATGGCATTCCTCGAGCTCGTGGACTTCCAAGGCCCGGGCGTCGCCCCGAAAAAGGCCGAGGCAGCCCCGGCCGACAAGAAGGCCAAGGCGGCGAAGCCGGCCAAAGCCGCCAAAGCGGCCCCGAAGAAGAAGGCGGAAGCCTGAGTCAGCTCACAAGACCCCGCCGAAAGGCGGGGTTTTTGCTTTTGGGTCCGGGACCTGGGCCGTCGCCGCGCGAAGTCGTGTTACACTCGGTGCACGAGATCTTCCTTTAAGACCGGAGGTTCGGCATGCGTCGCCTCGTTCGTTTTGCCCTCGGCGCCGTCGCTGCGGCTTCGTTGACCGCTTGCGTGAAGCTCGAGGACGCGCAAGGCTTCGTGGACCGCGCCATGTTCCGCCAGATCGGCGGGACCATATTCAGCACGCCCGATCTGATCTCGATGAAAGAGATCCACTTGGAGACGGTGGCGACGAAAGGCAAGGAGCTGATCCTCGAGGGTCAGGTCGCCGACGTC
Organism: Pseudomonadota bacterium; assembly: GCA_043786345.1. Taxonomy (GTDB): domain Bacteria; phylum Bdellovibrionota_B; class Oligoflexia; order Oligoflexales; family CAIYRB01; genus JANOTL01. Next base: position 3,627 of record JAYVWD010000506.1, on the reverse strand, counting down.
GGCCAGCACGGGACTTATATGGTTCTCAGAGACGAAAACGCGCGGATGCTGGTCGTGCTCACCGACATCGTCGACGCGGCCGACATCGTCAAGAGGGACGCGCATCAGACGATGAAAGTCTGGGGCACGCTCGAGACGGGCAAGAAGGGGCTTCCCTACCTCATGGCGAAATCCCTGACGGTCGTTCCGGTTTCGGGTGGCGAAACCGGTGCGGCGGCGGGCTCGGGCAAGTCTTGACGATCTTCTGGTACATCCTCCGCGATTATCTGAAGTACGTCATTGGCACGATCGTCCTCACGGTCTTCCTGTTTGTGCTGTTCGACTTCATCCATCGGACGACGAAGTACTTCGCGCAGTACAACCCGTCGAGCGAGCTGATCGTCAAATTCTACGCGCTTCAGGTCCCGGGGCAGATCGTGCAGGCTTTGCCGATCGCGGGCTTGCTGGCGTCGGTGATCACGATGGTGCTGCTGTCGCGCACCAACGAGGTGACGGCGATGCGGGCAGCGGGTATGGGGCCTTTTCAAATCGGCCTGCCGCTGGCCTTCGGCGGTTTGCTCCTGAGTATTCTGGCGCTGGTGATCGGGGAGGTCTTCGTGCCCCGGTTCGCGCAGAAACTGCACTATGTCGAGCAGGTGCAGATCGAGAAGGAGAAGGACGACCAGGTCGCCAGCGGCGCCAAGTGGCTTCGGCACGGGTCGACCATCGTGAACTTCGGAGACTACGACCCGATCACGCAGACACTCACCAAGGTGCGCTTGATCGATGTCCTGGCGAATTTCCGCGCCGAAAAGACGGTCGAGGCGGCGTCGGCGGTATTCAAGCCAGAGACTAAGACATGGACCCTGATGAAGTCCAAGACGCTCACCTTCAAGCGAAACGGGACGCTCGACACCGCCCAGGCGACGGGCGACATCAGCCTCGAGCTCCCCGTCGACCCGAGCAAGCTCAAGAAGGACCGGCGGAAGCCGAACGAGCTGACGTTCCACGAGCTGGGCGACATGGTCGCGCGTGGCGAGCAATCGGGGATCGACATCCTACCCTATAAGGTCGACTACCACGCGAAGGTGGCCTATCCGTTCGCGGCGCTGGTAGTGAGCCTGATCGGCCTCAAATTCGGCTACAAAAGCGAGCGCGCGCCGGAAACGGTGATGGGAATCCTCTTCGCGTTCGGCATCGGCTTCGGCTACTACTTCGTCCTGAGCGCGGCGCGGTCGCTGGGTCTTCGCGGCGACATCCACCCGTTCATCGCGGCGTGGATGGCGAACGTGGTGACGCTCGTCGCCATCGTGATCCTGACCTGGCGAAGCCGCAGCGCCTAAGACAAGAGCTTGGGGCAGCCTTTGACGAGCAGGGCCACGGTGGCCTTGTGCAGCTCCGTGTAAAAGGGCTGCTTGAAGTGCGCGAGGTAGACGGGCGTGCGGAAGGGCCTCTGACCTTTGACGATCTTGAGGCGCTCGTCGCGCGCCGCCAGGTGGCGGGGGATCACGGCCCGGCCGAGGCCGAGCGCGACGCCGTCCATGATGCCGTAAATTTCGCCGAGAAATCCCCGCCGGATCGTGCCGCCGGCGGCCTCGGGCTGCTGCTGAAAAAAGCGGTAGGTCGTCATGTCCTCGGGGTCGTGGTCGAGGAACGGGAACTCGGCGGCGTCGTGCTCGCGGCTCGCGACCAGGACGTTCTCCTCGTGGCCGAGGAGGACGGATTCGACGTCCTGGCGCGGGAGCTCCTTGTCGAGGAGGACGAAATCGGCGGCTCCGCGCAGGAGGAGGTCGGTCAGGGCGCGGGTTTCGGCGTCGAAGAGAAACGGCGTCACGCGGCGGTTGGCGCGGAGCAGCGGCGCGACGGCCGGCATGATGACGCTGCGGAGGACGGTCGAGAACGCCGCGATCCGCAGGACGCCGCCCATCCCCGCGCCTTTTTCGCCCTTGAGCTCGGAGATGAGCTCGCCCTCGAGGGTCGAGCGGGCCTGACAGTACCGCAGCAGGCGCTCGCCGGCGGCGGTGAGCTGGACGCCGCGGGGGTTTCGGATAAAGAGGGTGAGGCTTAGGTCGACTTCGAGGTTCTGAATGCGCTGGGTGAGCGCCGATTGCGTGATGTGGAGCTCCTTCGCCGCGCGCGAAAAATTCAGCGCGCGGGCCAGCTCCTGAAAGGCATCCAAATGCAGGCTTGAAAGGCTCATGGACTGTGAATATGCTGTCCTGAAACGGGAGGATGCAAGGCACTATGCGTCAAATCACAAAATGGTTGCTCGGAACGGCGTTTGCTTCGATGGCGGTGGGACTGGGCGGATGCGCGGAGGACCAGCCTCCGGTGCAGGATCCGACGGCGGCTGGCGGGACGCCAGCTTCGGCGGAAGCGGCGTCCAAGCTCCCGGACATGCCGGGCGGGTCGGGCGAAACGAAGGACAAGCCCGCGGGGCAGGGCCAGGCCAATCCGGCGGTCGCGGCGATGCCAACGGCCCCCGATAAGGGCCAGCCCAAAGTCGAGGTGCCAATCAAGGCCGGCAAAAGCGCCGCGAATGCGGTCAACCTCAAGGCGGGCGAGGCCTCGGTCGAGGTGCCCGTCCTCAACGTCCGCGGCGGGGTCGGGACGAAGAACCCGGTGAAGCGCACCTTGAAAAAGGGTGAAAAGGTCACCATCAAGGAGTGCAAAGCCGGCTGGTGCCAGATCGGCGACGGCGAGTGGGCCTCTGGGCGCTTCCTGAAGCAGTGATCCACGGCGCACCGCGCCTCGGGCCGGAGCGCTTTTCGATTGCTAACTGATTGATATCAAAGGGGCTTTTGGCCCCTTTCTCAAGTCTTCCAAGGGCCTGCCGAAGCTGTCTTCAAGGACCGCGTTCCGGCCTTTGGAGGAAACCTCAATGAACACCGCCCTACTTGCCAAGCCGACGAAGGATTTCACCTTTTTCAAGGTCGACAAGCTCGTCGACAACTCGATCACGGACTTCGATCTGTTCCTCAGCATCGAGGACCATTTCATCCTCTATAGCGGCAATGGCTACAAGTGGAACCGGTCCGAGCTGACCGACCTGCTGCGCCACGGCCACGAAAGCTTCTATATTCGCGACAACGACATGGCGAAAGCCACGATGTACGACGCGATCACGCAGCTGCCGCTGATCGAGAAGAGCCTGGCGCCCCCGGAGCGCATCCAGTCGATCGAGCAGATCGGCGCCAAGTTCATCCAGTGCCTTTACGACGGTGAGCTGACGACGGCTTGTGTCGCCAAGGCCGAGACGATCTCGGGCGCGATGGTCGACTGCATCGCGGAAGACCCGCATTGCGTGGCCTTTTTGTCGGAGCTCGCGGATCACGACTACTACACCTATTACCACAGCGTCCGCGTGTCGGCGTACGCCACGGCGATCGCCGTGAGCATGGGCCTTACCGACCGGAAGCTGTTGGCCTCAATCGCGCTGGGCGGCATCTTCCACGACATCGGCAAGACGGAGGTCCCGCTCTCGGTCCTCAACAAGGCCGGCGCGCTGACGGAGGCCGAGTGGAAACTCGTGAAAAACCACCCGGTCGCGGGCCAGATGATGATCGGCGAGACGATCCTCGACCACGTCCCGCGCGAAATCATCGTGCACCATCATGAGAAGCGGAACGGCAAAGGCTACCCGCACGG
>JAYVWD010000505.1:0-7418 GCA_043786345.1 Pseudomonadota bacterium | reverse complement strand
CGCCGACGAAGGCCTTCGGGCGGGCGCGGTGCTGCGCCCGCTGCTGCGCCGTCCATGAGACGAAGTCGGGCGACAGCGCGTGGCGCGCGGCGACATAGGCGATGAGCCGCCCCAGGTCGCGCGGATCTTTGAGTTTCGCGCGCTCTTTTACGAGCTCCCAGCAGATGTCCCATGCCGTCTTCTGCTGGACCGGGCTCGCTTTGACCGACTTCGCGAGGAACTCGAGGCTCTCGAAGGCGGACTGGCGCGCCTCGGCGTCGCGCGGCGTGCTGAAGTCGATGCGCGGTGCGCGGTTGGGCGCCCGTCGGCCGCCGCGCTCGCGCTCCTGGTGCAAAAGGTCGAAGAACGCCTTGGCCTCGGCGCGCCAGTCGTCGGCGCGCGAGCAGAAGTCGATCATGCCCTCGGCGCAAGCCTCCTGCGCCGTCAGCATCTGCTTGGCCTGCCAGACGTCACGCGTCTTGCCGGCCCGCTTGTTGAGCGCCTCGATGATGCCGCCCGGCGGGTAGAAGCCGGCCGCGATCGCGGGGAACCCGATCCGCGCCTCGGGCGCGAACCACAGGCGCTTTTGGCAGGAGAGCGCGAGCTCGAAGGCGCTGCCCAGGCAGTCGTGCGCCGACGCGAAAGTCCAGGGGATCGGCGAGTGGCGGATCAGGAAGAGGAGCCAACGCAGGTCGTCGAACGCCCGCGCCACGTCGTCGAGTAAACAAATTTCAGTTTGATGACGGAGCTCGGGATCGTCCACGTCGTTGAGCGGGGACTCCTGGAGGATCAGCACGCCGCCCTCGGGCGGCGACGGCTGATGCATGCGCTCGGCGACCGAGGTCAGCTCCGCCAGCATCGCCTCGGCGCTCGGCCCATAGAGGCTCCGGCGGCCGCCGACGTGCACGACGATGCGGCGTTCTTCTCTTTCGACCGAGATTGAGTCCATCGTCCTACCAGGCCGCGATCAGGTGCACGGCGGGGAACCGCCCCGCGTGGACCATGATGGCCGGAAGCGGCGCCCGCGTCAAAAGCTCCACGCCGGTGAAGAGGGGAGCCCAGCCATAGAGCAGGTCGGGCGTCCGGGCGTCGGCGCCCCCTGGCGCGCGCTCCTTGAGGCGGGCCTCGAGGAAACCCGTGACCGGGAAGCTCGGGACGCTCAGGTACACGCTGGCCATCCGCTCGAGCGGGGGGGCCTTCCAGGCCGCGAGCTTCGCGGCGGCGGCGGCCCAGAGCTCGTCGGCCATGCGCATCTGGAAGATCGGCTCGTCGAACCGCAGGGTCGCGGCCGCCAGCGTCAGCGCGCGGCCGCCGGTCGCGGCCAGGTCCTCGCCGCGGGTGGAAAAGCGCAGCGACGCGAGGCCGAAGCCCTCGAACGGCAGCGGGGTCTCGGCTTTCACGCCCTGGCGCGCGAGCATCGTGCTCCACTGCCGGACGCGTTGCTTGACCGTGTGGTCCTCGATGCTCAAGCCATGGGCCTTGCCGGGCTTTTCCTCGAGGAGCTGTTTTTGGCCTGTCCCGCGCGGCGTGGCGCTCACGAGGCGCTGCGCGATGCGGCGCTCGAAGGCTGGGCTCAAAGACGATAGCGAGGTGGAAAGCGCGGCGAAGGGCGCCTCCGGCAAGGCGCCGCCGTCACCGAGCGCGCCGACCACCGTCAACCCGCCCTCGGGGCGCAGGGCCTCGGCGAGCAGGTTGGTGAGTAGCTCGGCGCCGAGCGTCACGCGGTCGAAGTCGGCCAGAAGGCTCAGGATGCGCTCGGCCTCCGCGCCGGTCGCCGGCAGAAACAGCGCGACGCGATCCACGGCGCGGCGCGCGCCCAGCGCCAGGGGCCGGGCCAGGGCCGCCGCCGCCTTCGCCTGCTCGAAGCGCTTGGGCCGGAACTCCCGGGCCCCGCGCGTCAGGACCGAGTCGGGGTCGACATAGAGCCGCTGCGGCGCGCTCGAGAAGTCCGCGATTTTTACCGGCTCAGACGGACTGGGCATGATCGAGCCCGTCCTGCAGGCGTTTGGCCGCCTGCTTGAGCTGCGCGTTCAGGCGCTCGTCCTGCACACGCTCGGTCAGTGTGCCGAGCCATTTCTGGATCAGCGGCCAGTCCTTGCGGAGGAGCGCGACGTTGATCACGCCCTCGATCGAGTCGAGGAGGTTCGGCCAGAGCGTGGACGATTTCGCGAAGTTATCGAGCGCCGGGTCGAGCTCGCCGAGCTGCTCGTGGAGACTCGCGATCTTGAGGTGGAGCACGGCGCGGCCGTAGTCGTCCTCGACGTTGAGCAGGCACTGGCGCAGGACCTTCAGGCAGCCGTTCCAGTTGGCCAGGCGCTGGTAAGCGTCGAAGAGGATCGTGGACGTGTCGAGCGGGCTTTCCGTGCAATACGTCTCGAGGACCTTGATCGCGTCGTCGGCGCGGTCCTGCTGGTAGAGGTGGATCGCCGCCAGCTCCTGCGCCGCGCGGTAGAGCTCGTGCGGCCGCCGCACGGCCTTGAGCAGGGTCTTGAGGATCCCGACGACCTCGTCCCACTCGTTGTTTTGCGTGTAAATGAGCTTGAAGTAGCGGAGAGCCTTGACGTTGTGCGGGTCGGCGCCGAGCAGGCGCTCGTAGGTTTTGGCGAGCTGGTTGTCGTTGTGCGTCTTCTTCTCGAAGAGCATGCAGAGCCGCTCGAGGCAGTCGATCAGGTCGTCCTTGGTCGCGAGCTTGTCGCAGATCGCGGCCAGCAGGGTCGCCTCGGAGGAGAAATCCTCGGGCTCGGAGATCCGGGGAAGGACCTCTTCCATGAACTTCTTGTAGGGGACCCGGAGCTGCTGGACCATCTGCGCGCAGGTCTCGGCGGCGGCGAAAACGTCTTCCAGATACACGCTTTGCACCCGTGCGAGGCGCACGAAGTCCTTCATCTGGCGCGTCGACGGGTGGTCGATGCCCCTCTTGATCAGGCGGAAGTAGGGCGCCCAGCATTCGTACCGCTCGAAGAGCTCGAGCGCGTCGCTGCGCGCCTCGCCCGACAAGTCCTTGCCGGCGTCCACTTGCGCCGTGAGGCGCCGGAGGCGCTCGGGCTCGGACGGCTGCGCTGGTGGAGACGGTGGCGTTTGGGCCATGGCTCTACTTCTTAAGGCCGTCGATGACGAGCTTGGCGGCTTTCTTGGTGATTCCGTCGTAGTCGAAGGCGCTCTCGTCGAAGAGCCACTGGAGGCTCAGCCCGTCGATGACGGCGACGACGAAGCTCGCGTACTCCTTGGGTTCCACCACGCGGAAGTGGCCCGAGGCGACGCCTTCCTTGATGACGGCGATCGCCGTCGAGCGAAATTTGTCGTAGTGGCGCGCGATGACCTGCCGCACCTCTTCCTTCTGGTTGATCTGGGTCCAGAAGTCCATGTTGACCTGGTAGTATTCCTTGGTGCTCCGGACGATGTCGAAGCAGACCTCGATGAAGACCTCGAGCTTGCGCTTCGGGTCCGTAATCGACTGCATTTCGCTCTGAAGCACCCGCTCGATGTCGCCCGCGACCTTGTCGAGGACGGACATCATGAGCTCGTCTTTGTTCAGGAAATAGTAATGGATGATGCCCTTGCTCACACCGGCGGTGCGGGCAACGTCCTGCATCGAGAAATTGTGGTAGCCATATTTTGTGATGCAATCGACGGTGGCGCGTACGATCTGATCTTTGCGCTCGGCTGCAACGTCCGCCTTGGACATGGATTCTCCGATCTCCGGGCTGGCAGTGTCCCGATATCTTAGCATTCTTTGGCAACCCAAAACAATTCGCGATGTCGGACGTTAGGGTCTTCCTGAGAGGTGTGCTAAAGTACCGCTTTAGTTACCCAAAACAATTGAATGCCGGACGTCGTGGAGGCGGATCATGGGTCTATCCGTGTGCAACTTGGGCCGCATGCTGTTCGTGGCCGTAGGGCTCGCGACGGCCGTCGGGACGGCCCGTGCGGACGAGCTCCGCTGGACGCACTTCGGGCTCAGGCCCTTGAGCATGGGGAACGCTTTCGTCGCCGTCGCCGACGACTACAACGCCCTGTTCTACAATCCGGCCGGACTGGCGCGCCTCAAGGAGTGGAGCGGGGAGTTCCTGAACCCCTCGTTCGAGGTCTCGCGCAACACGATCGACGGCTACAATGACGTGACTAAGTTCCTTAGCAGCGGCGCCGGCAGCACATCGGCCGCCCTCGACCTGCTGGCGGCCTATACCGGCAAGACGCAGCACGCCAGCCTGGGTCTGACGCCGCACCTCGTCTTTCCGGGCTTCGGCTTCGGCGTCGGCGCCGACCTCAACGCTTCCATCGTCGCCCACCGCGAAATCGCGGCTGACGTTGATTTTGGCCCGACCGTCATCATGCCGGTCGCCTACGCCATGAATTTCCTGGAAGACCGCCTGTCGATCGGCGCGAGCCTCAAGGCCGTGATGAAGGGCGGCGTCGACCACGAGTTCAGCATCAACGACATCAAGGCCTTCACCACGAGCGCCACGCAGAACACGGAAGATGCCGATCCCAATGCCAAAAAGGCCAAGCTCTCGGACTACGTCCTGGGCGGCCTCGGCTTCGGCGCCGACGTCGGCCTCCTCTTCACGCCGATCAAGACGATGGCGCCGACCCTCGGCGTCAGCATCACCGACCTGGGCGGGACCACCTTCTCGAAGCTCAACGTCACGGGCGAGGCGCTCGGCACGCCGAAAAGCCGCCTCCCCTCGGTCAACACCGGCGTGAGCATCAAGCCCTTCGAAGGCGGCGGCATGTACCTCCGCACCTCGATCGACGCCGCGGCGATCAACCAGCCCCAGCACTATTCCAAGAAGTTCAACCTCGGCACCGAGTGGGGCTACGGCTCGATCATCAAGGTCGACGCGGGCCTGCACCAGGGCGAGCTGTGCGGCGGCTTTTCCTTCGACGTCTTCTTACTCAGCCTGCGCTTCGCCACCTACACGGAGCAGCTCGGCGAGGTCGTCGGCGAGGACGACAACCTGCGCGACCGCCGCTACGCCTTCCAGCTCAAGCTGTTGATCTAGTCAAACAAACCGGACGCCGACACCAAAACAGGGAGCGGAACATGATGCGGGTCAAGAACGTGCTGCTGGCGGGTCTTCTCATGGCGGTCGCCTCGGTCGCGACGGCCAAGGGCCTGGATTCCTTGTCGAGCAGCAACCCGGACAGCGCGGAAGAAGGCGACAAGGGCGACAAGCACGCGAAGGGCGACGGCGACCAGGGCGAGAAGGCCGATGCCGCGCCGAAGGTGAAGAGCGCCGCCAGCAAGTCGGTGGGGGGCAACCTCTTCATGAGCACGAGCTTCGGCTGGATCAACGCCTCGCGGGGCTCGGGCACCTGGCGCAGCAGCGGCATGAGCGACGTTCTGATCGGCTATAAGGTCGCGACCTTGAGCCCGACGATGAGCGTCGCGGGGACCTACCGCTACGCGCCGATCGGCGTTTCCGGCGAGGAGGGCCTGCACTCCTACCGGGGCGTCTGGGAGATGCACAACTTCGGCGGCATGCTCAATTACGTCGTCAACCCGTCGATCGCCGCCATCGGGACGGCGGAGGTCGGCTATGTGGCCGCGCACCTGCATTCGACCGACGGCCTGACCGAGGACCCCAAGGCCGAAAAGGGCGGCGTCTCGGTCGGGGCCGGCGGCGGCGCGGACTTCAGCATCGGCGAGAAAAACACCGTCTCGGTGGGGCCGCGGCTCCGTCTGAGCTTCGGCAGCTTCTCGACGGTCCAGCTGGCTGGCGCGTTCAACTTCCTTTTCTGAGCGCCCGGCCCGTGCTAAAAACGCATGCATGGGCTTGAAATATTCGATTCTGCTACTTATTTTGCTTGGCGCCTGCGACCGGAAGCCGGAGCAGGGGTACCTGCGCGTCGACGCGCCGGCCGCCGGCAGCTTCGAAATCTACCGGATCGCCAACGAGACCCCCCTCCAGTTCATCTCGGAGCAGGCGGGCAGCTTCGGTAAAGAGCTGTCACTCGCGCCGGGAAGCTACCTCGTGCTCGCGGACTGCTCGAGCGAGCAGGTCATCATCTATCCCGGGCTGCACGAGCAGCTCGCCGTGCACCGCATCGAGTTCGTGCCGCCGCACGTCCCGCTCGCCCTCGACAGCTTCTCGATCCAATGCAGCCGCAGCGACAAGACGCGCTCGCGCCAGCTGATCGAGGGGCGCTACGAGCTCAATATGTTCGCCGGAAAACGCGACCTCCTCGTCGGCATGGTGCCGATGCACGTCGAGCTCGAGGCCGTCCCGTCGAAGGCCTCGCCCGACAAGTCCGCCGAGTCGGCGGTCGACAAGTCGCGCGAGGCGACGGCGAAGCACCGGCTGTCGGCGCTCCAGGTCGCGGACTTCGAGGGCAACAAGGACGACGTGTCGTTCTTCGTGTCGCCGGTGGACGAGCTCATTTCCGTCACGAAATACCAGCGTTTCGGCCACTGGGAATTCCTGCTGCCGGGACACTACGCGCTCGAGGTGAACGGGACGCGCATGCAGGTGGACCTGCACGAAGGCGAGGAGCGCATCATCAAGCCGGCGCTGCTCAAAGTGTCCACGTCGAGCACCGTCGACTTAGACCAGCCGGCGAAGATCAAAGGAAGCCCCTGGCTCGTCGAGATCAACGCCGGGCACTGGCTCAATTTCAACGAGGTCTACCCGATCCTGCCCGGCACCGCGCAGGTCGGCATCTCCGGCTCGTCGCAAACGGTGGAGATCAACCCGGCGGAAGGGCAGGCCCTCGAGCTCAACGCGCGCAGCGTCAGCGTCGACCTCGGGTGTCCCACCGAAGAACTGAGCTGCAAAGGCGACCGCGACATCTCGCTGTCGCTGACCGACGAACCTTATCCGTTCGTCGAAAGCGTCAGCGACATTCCGATCCTGTTCATCGACGAGGGCACGCCCGTGCTCGTCGGCGTGGGCGGAAGCCGCGATATCGCCTACGAGGTGCCGGCGAGCGTGCGCGACAAGACGCTATCGGTCGGCTACGTGAAGCTCGTGCCCGTTCCCGTGCATCGGCCGGGTCAGCAGACGGATTTCGCGCGCGTCGACGCGCTCGGCGCGCCGCTCGCCGGGCACACGCTCGACATCATCCTGGAGCGCCCGACGCTGATGCCGCTGATCGCCGGCGCGTACCAGCTCACGCACTTTGTCTCCGGCAACGCGCCGGAAGCCGGCCGGCAGAATCACAACCTCAACTTTCATGTCGACCCGGGCAAGACGGTGACGCTGGAATTTCCCGTGTACCTCTCCGAGAAGAAGTTCGCGGCGTGGAAGAAGGCGCACCACTACAAGGCCGATCCGGACGCGAAGCCGAGCAACGTCGGGATCTATCGCAAGGCCTCGCCGCGGCGCTATTTCTGAGGCTTTGGCGCGGTCTTTTACGCGGTTTTCGCGCGCCGCCGCTACGGCTCAGCTCAGCACTTATCCCCATGCTTTTTTGAGGCTTGTGGATAACCGTGGTTGAAA
>JAYVWD010000504.1:0-1804 GCA_043786345.1 Pseudomonadota bacterium | reverse complement strand
GGCCCGAGGACGCCGAGGGCGTCGGTGCCGAGGAGGCGCAGGCCGTAGCAGACGGCGAGGTTCGTCAGAAAGATGCCGTAGCTGTAGGTTCCGAGCCGGCGGAGCGGCGCGGACCTCAGGAGGCGCGTCAGCCGCTGCGGCGGCGCGGGCGTGAGGATGCCGGCGAGCAGGGCGCCGAAGAAGATGGCGACGCCGCTGTAGCTGACGGACATAAGAAAGGGCACGGCATTAGGCGCGGCAAGCATGAGCGCGACCGCGGCGAGGACGACCAGGGCCGCCGCGAGGAGCGCTTGGCGCCACCACACGGCCAGCAGGGCCGCCAGGCGCGCGTCCCGGTGCGCCACCGCCACGAGGGCGCCGGCCGCGAACGGGTCGAGCCGGGCCGGCGTCGAGACATAGATCTGCATCTCGTTCGCCCCGAGCGCTGCCATGCCGAGGCGCACCACAGGCGAGACGAGGAGGAGGGTCGCGAGCGCCGGGACGCGCCAGGTGGCCGGGAGCCGCCAGATCAGCAGCGGCCAGACCAGATAGAACTGCGCCTCTACGGCGAGAGACCAGCTGGAGGTCATCGGCTCGAACGGGAAGTACCCGAGGGCCTGGTAATAAAAGTTGGAGAGGAAGGTCCAGTGCCAGAGCGGTTCCCGCATCCAGGACGGGGAGAACGCGTTCCCCGCGGGAAACAGCCAGGGCATGAGGACGGAGAAGAAGAGGAGCGCCGCGGCATATGCCGGCAGGATACGCAGCGCCCGCGCCAAGGCGAAGTCCGCCGCCCGGCCGCGGCGGCGGGGAGCGTCGATCAGGATTCCGGTGATCAAAAAACCGGAGAGCACGAAGAAGAGGTCGACGCCGGTCAATCCAAGCTGGTGGATCATGCCAAAGGGCAGCGGCCAGGTGTTCGCCAGGTCCGTGTCGGTCAGGTGCGCCGCCAGGACCAGTGCGATCGCGGCGCCGCGCAGTCCATCCAGACTCGGTTCGTGGCGCACGGGCGGCCTCGTCGGCGGCGGGTTCGGGGGACGGGAACGATCGTTGATGCTAACCCGGACCGTCGACCGCGTACACCTCGATGAAAATCAGGGCTCGATGCGCAGGTTGTTGGCCAGCTCGTCCGGGTTCGCCGCCGTGGGCGGGAAGTGCGGCGCGAGGATCTCGCCGCAGCGCTTCACCCCCGCCTCGAGGGCGCCCGCGAGGTCCTGGCCCGCCATGCCGGAGATGAGCAGGTTGGCGACCTCGCTCCAGGTCTCGGGCGGAAGCCTCGCGGCGATCGCCTTGTCGGCGAGCACCACGGCTTGGCGTTCCATGAGGGAGAGGAAGAGGAGGACGCCGGTCGAGCCGAGCGTGTTCTCCAGGCCGGCCTTGTGAAACGCGAGCTGGGCGCGGGCCATCACCTGCGCTTCCTTGTCGGCGGGCGTCGTGAGCAGCGACTGCACGAGGCGCGTCCGGCCCAGGCCCTGGCCCGCGATGAGGGCGATCATGTAGAGCGAGAGCTCCCACATCAAGGTCGGGCCCGGCAGCTGGGCGACGTAGTGCTCCAGCCCTAAGGCGAGATAAAGGAAGAGGAGGATCAGGCCGGCGAGGATGCCGACGTGCCCGGTCGCGGCCGAGGCGCGGACGACCAACGGGATGATCTCGCCGCTGGTCGTGCGCTCGGCGGCGCGGACGGCGGCCTCGATGCGGGCGTTGCTGTCCGGGCGCATGTAGGCCGCCAGCCACGCGGGCGGTGCCGCGGTAGAAGCCGAGGCTGATGGACCAGGCCCGCCAGCCGCGGTGCCTTTGGTGTTTTGGTCTACCATTTGCCGCTGGCCCC
>JAYVWD010000503.1:0-5463 GCA_043786345.1 Pseudomonadota bacterium | reverse complement strand
GCCTCGCCGACGCTCACCGTCAGGACGCCGGCCACGATGAGCGGCTTCGCGAAGCCCCAGAGCGCGCCGAGGCGGGCCGGGCGGAACCGCGTGCGCAGGTCGCGCCGGACGAGCAGGCCCAGCGCCCCGCGCCGCGCCCAGGTTTCGCGGAGGGACCGGCGCCAATCGAGTCCGGATACGAGCGTCGCCTGGGCACGCACGGAAAGCCTCGTCTCAAGCCAATTCGGGGATTCTCTGCTAGCATTGTCGGACAAACGCCGCCAGGCCGTCAATTACGGATATCATGCCCCTCGCCACCGTCACGCTGTGTACGCGCGACCCCCGCGCGCCGCATTTCGCGCGCTGCGTCGCGGCCTTGCGGGCGCAAACGCTGGCGGCGGCGGACTGGGAGCTCCTCGTCGTCGACAACGGCCCCACGGCACGTCCCTTCCCCGCCGAGGCCCTGGCGGGGCTGCGCCATGCGCGCGTCGTGCGTGAGGCCCGGCCCGGCATCGGCGCGGCGCGGCTGCGGGCGTTCGCCGAGGCGCGCGCCGGCGGCGCCGACATCGTCTTGATGATCGACGACGACAACCTGCCGGTGCCGGAATACCTGGAGCGCGCCGCGGCGCTGCTCGCGGCGCGCCCCGACGTCGGCCTGGTCGGCGGCGTCAACGTCCCGCGCTTCGAGGGCGCGGCGAACATCCCGCGCGGCGACTGGTGGCTTCCGCATTTCGCCTGCCAGAAGCTCGACCACGAGCGCTTCAGCGACCAGCCGTATTTCTGGATCGCCGTGCCGCCCGGCGCCGGCATGGCGCTGCGCGCGGCGGTCGTCGACGAATACCTGCGGCTGTCCGCCCTGGACGAGCGCCTCGGATTCTTCGGCATGCCGCACCCGGAGCTTCCCTTCCGGGTCGGCGGCGAAGACATGATGCTGGTCGAGGTGACGCGGCGCCTGGGCCTGGCCTACGGGCGAATCCCGGGCCTTAAGCAGGAACATCTGCTGCCCGCGGCGCGCCTGGCGCCCGGCGCCTTCGAGCGGGTCGTCCGGGGCAACTACTTCGTCGGATTCCTGCTGAGTTACCTCTGGCGCCTCGACGTGCCGGTGGTGCCCGGCCTGCGCTCGCTCGCGGGGATCGCGCGGCGCTGGCGCCCGACGCTCACCAGCCGGCGGGACGTCCGGCTCGAGTACTTCATCGAGGTGCAGGCGCGGCGGGACGCCCAGCGGTTTTGGGCGCGCGCCGGGTGGAAGCCGTTCGCATGGGTATGATCCCCGTCGTGCTGGCCGCGGACCGGCGGTTTTTCCGGCCGGCGCTGCAGGCGATGCGGGCGGTCGCGCAGACCGCCGCGGCCGGGGCGACGCCGGCTATCTACCTGATCTGCGACTGGACCGCGGCGGAAGTCGCCGTCGCTCGGGCGAAGGCGTCGGCGCTTGGCGCCGCATTCCTCGCGGTGCATCCCGGCGACCTCGGCGCGGAGCGGCCCTTCCCGGTCTCGGCCCATATCCCCGCCGCCTCGTATTGGCGGCTCTTCCTCGCCCGCATCCTGCCCGCGGACGCCGCGCGCGCGGTCTATCTCGACGGCGACGCCGCGCCGCAGCGCTGCCTGTCGGCGCTGCTCGGCACGGATCTCCGGGGAAAGGCCTTAGGCGCCGTCGCGGACTGCGGCACGCCGTGGCGCGCGCCGCCCGGGGTCATGCCGACGCCGGTCCGCTGCGAACGGCCGCCGTACTTCAACGCCGGCGTGCTCCTGATCGACCTCGAGCGGTGGCGCGCGGCGGATACGGAGGCCCGGCTCCTCGCCTACGCGGAGCGCCACGCGCACGCCCTACGATTCCACGACCAGGACGTGCTGAACGCGGTCTTCCGCGACGCGTGGCGCGCCCTCGACCCGCGGTGGAACGTCCAGACCTCGCTCTACCACCCCGCCTGGCTCGCCGCGCCGAGCATCGCCCGCCCGGCGCGCCTCGCGATGCGGCTCGACCCGTGGATCGTGCACGCGTTCGGGCCGGAGAAGCCGTGGGACGCGGCGTATGACGGGGCGGCGCGGCGGCGGTTTCTGCCGCTCACGGCCGACGGCGGCGACGCCGACGACGCGGCGCACGGCGACTTTTCGTTTACCTACCGGCTCGCGCGTGGGCTGCTGAGCCGGGGACGGGTCGCGGACGCGGTGGAGCTCGGGATCGAGGCGGCGTGGATGGGAATGCGGACGGTGGCGGGAAGGGCGTCGGCGCGGAGGTACTGGCGCGAGGCGCTCGCGCGGCGGCTGGCGCAGGACTGACCGGACTCGAGCGTCGAGGCGCGTTCGGAGGCGCCTTCGTGCGCATATATACCATTGATATTATAGAATTATCTTACAAAACCCGGCAAACCCACAAGCCGATCCGGCTTACCCCAAAGCCACCTCGCACCGAAGCGCTCCACTGTACCTCTTACCTATTTTTGCTCGCCGCTCGGAGGGCGCTCATGCATCGTCCCGTCAACCGTCGTCACGCGATCCAGCTCGGAATGGGCACCACCGTCGGCTTCACGACGCTCGCCCTCGGCGGCGGCAAGCTTTTGGCCGCGGACGCGGAACCGCACTTCTTCCTCAACGTCTGCATCGCCGGCGGCGTGGATCCGACCTATTGGTTCGATGCGCGGCCGCTCGACATGACCGACAAGGGCATCGTCTCCAACTACCTGTACAAGAACGCCGAGGCCGAGGCCAACGCCGAGGCCGGCAAGCGCTTCGACTTCCTCGGCAAGGACGGGGCGAAGTCGCTGCGCACGACGATCGTCGAGCCGCTGATGAAGTACGCGGCCGACCTGACCATCATCAACGGCATCCTGATGAACGGCAACGGCGTCGCCGGCCACGGCCAGAACATGTACACGCTCTACTCGGGCAAGACCGTCGAAGGCTACGACTCCTGGGTCCCGATGCTCGGCGCGATGAAGACCAACCCGATCGAATCCGTGCACGTCGGCGGGTGGAAGGGCGACGGCAACAAGGCCCCGAAGAACTTCGGCGGCTCCGTCCAGCTCGACGGCTTCAAGAGCATGAAGCTCTTCAAAGATATCAAGGAAAATGCGGAGTTCGACCCGAACGACCCGGTTTCCCAGTACCTGCTGAAGCGCTTCGCGACGCGCGGCGCCGGCACCGACTCCTTCTCGGTCGGCTGCAAGGCGATCCTCGACGGCCTCAACACCTCGCCCAAGCTCAACGCCTCGCTCAACGAGGCCGCCAACGCCGGCAACAACACCCAGGCGGCCGGCGCGCTGATGACGGCGCTCCAGATGGTGCACCGGCTCTTCGCCGGCAACGTCACCTCGGCCGTCACGATCATGATGGACCGGGACATGGGCTCGAGCTTCGACATCGACGCGCACGACCCGTCGATCGCGAAAAACCTGCCGAAGAATTACGGCCTGGTCGTCGCCGACCTCGCCGCGATGATCGAGTACCTTAAGACCAACGAATACAAGAACGGCAAGTCCCTGCTCGACGTCACGACGGTCATGATCTCCTCCGAGTTCGGCCGGCCGTACCGCCAGCTCGAAAAGCCGATCTGGAACACCGGCACGGACCACAACCAGCTGATCAATTCCATGATCCTCCTCGGCAAGGCCATCAAGCCCGGTTTGGTCATCGGGGCGAGCGACATGGAGACCGTGGACGAGGCGGCCCCGGACAAGGTCTCGGGCGCCCACAAGGCCTCCGAAAAAGGCGGGATTTACAGCGGCGAGGACAACCTGATCATGCCGATGGGCAAGCCCTTCGACTTCGAGACCGGCCAGGCGCGCACGGACAAGCCCGGGGAATTCAAGATCACCGACTACCTCACGATCCAGTCGGTGACGAACACGATGCTGCGGCTCTTCGGCTACGGCGACGACAAGATGTTCAGAGACCCCGACGGCAAGCAGTTCCCGAACCTGGACAAACACCTCCTCAAGACCGCCTAAGCGAGGACCGACACGATATGACGACCAGACCCACGCGCCTCGCTCTGCTTTTGCCCTTAGGGTTAGGCCTCGCCGGCGCCGCCATTACCTACTCCTGCCGCGCGACGGCGCCGAACGGCGCCCGCCTGCGCGACGACTCGCCGGCCGCGCCCGCCGAAGGCGAGCTCTCCGAGGACCGCTGGCGCAACAAGGTGTCGCAGCGCCTCCGCTACGGCTCCCGCATCACGACCGAGGAGGAGGCGACGCTGGCGGGCCTCGACCGCCGCCAGTTCGTCGCGAAAATGATGGCGGATCCGCGCTTCGCGCTGACGCTCCTCGACTTCAACATGGACTTCCTCGGCCGCCAGATCGACCACCTGGTCGAGCTCGTCGGCGCGCCGGCGGCCCCGCAATTCGGCGGGTTTGGCGGCGATGACGACGACTTTACGCCCCAGGTCGTGCCGGCGGCGGCAGCCGTCGTCGCGGCGACGGGCACCGGAACGGGAACGGGAACGGATGCCGTCGCGGCGACGGGCACCGGAACGGGAACGGACGCGGTCGCCGCGACGGGCACCGGAACCGGCACCGCCTCGGGCACCGGCACGGGAATGGCCGTCGAAACGGGCACCGGATCGCCGGTCGTCCCGGCGCTCCCCGCCGGGCCGAACCCGTTCCTGACCGCCGCCGTCTTCGCGCAGCCCGCGGCCCTCGCCGGCGCCTCGGCGTTGACGCGCGGCGGCGACTACTTCGACTTTTTCAACGCGAACCCGCCGCTGCTGTTCGAGAGCCCGGCCGCGCTCTCGGCGCAGCCCGATTTCAAGCTCCGCCTCGCCGCCGACTTCGACAAGGCGATCACGGCCTTCGGCGCGCCGCCGGTCGACGCCAACGTGCCGTCCGGTTGCCTGCGGATCGCGACGCTCGCCACCAGGCTCGCGTTCCCCCAGGGCCAGTTCGCCTCCGACCCCTACGCGGCCGCGAAGCTCGACCCGAGCGTGCGCAACATCCTCAACCTGATCGGCCAGAACTGGGTCGGGACGCTCAGCCGCACGCTGATCGTCGGCGACTTCAACCAGGTCCAGGTCGGCGAATGCCAGAAGCAGCCGCTCAACGCGCCGGACCTCGTCACGCGGCTCACCCGCATCAAGGCCGCGACGCTCGCGGTGATCGACCAGATCGACGCGAGAAAGCGGCCCCAGACCGACCAGCCGATGATGGACCTGGTCGCGCTCGACCTGGCCCCGTTCGGCGACCTGCCGGCGCTCAACCCGGCCTTCAGCTTCGACGGCCAATGGAAGATCCTCAAGAACTCCAGCACCAACGAGAACCGCAAGCGCGCCGCCTACATCCTGCGCACCTATACCTGCGACGACATGACGCCGGTCAGCACGGGCGGCGGCGATCACATGGAAGGGGGGGGCCTCCACGCGTCGCAGCCCGCGTGCCAGGCCTGCCACTACAAGATGGACCCGATCGCCGCGATCTTCGCGCCGCTCGGCATCGGCGGCGTCGACTTCCGCACCGCCAAGGAGCACGTCTTCGACGACGCGCTCAAGATGGACCG
>JAYVWD010000502.1:0-4698 GCA_043786345.1 Pseudomonadota bacterium | reverse complement strand
CTTTTGCGGAGGACCAGATCGGCGCGGCCGTCGCCGCTCAGTTCGACCAGGTGGCAGTTGGTGCGGAGGCTCGTGTCCTTGCGCTCGTCGGCCGTCAGGACCGGGAATGCCTGATGCCGCGCGCCCTCGGCGCGGAAGGTCCCGCCGGGCTTCTGCAGATAACAGACGATCTCCGCGTCGCTGGCGAGGCAGATGTCTTTCCGGCCGTCGCCGTCGAAGTCGATAAGGCTCGCCTCGGCCAGGTCGATCCTGAAGGAAAGGCGCTGCGTCCGGAGCGCCTCCTCGCCGCGCACCGGCTGCCCCTGCACTTTCATCTCGCCGAGCTGCGGCAGGGTCGCGGCGAGGGCAAAGCCCGGCGTCTGCCGGTAGAGCGCGAGGCCCTTGAGTACCGGCAACAGCGCGACCTGCGGCTCGCCGGGGTTCAGGTCGAAGCACACCCGCACGCGGGGCAGCTCGTCCTCCTGCCGGTAAGCGAGGAGGGTCTCGGTCAGGATCAAGGGCTCGCCCGTCGACCGGAAGAGGCCGGAGGGCCGGATCACGACGAGCGTGTCGCCGGCGGGACCGCTGCCGAGGCGGCAGATGTCGTAGGCGACGGCATCGTCCGCGAGCGGCATCGTGCGGGCGACCTCGAGCTTCGGGCCGGCCGCCAGCTCGCGGCGCCTGAACCAGACGACTTTGCGGTTGGCCGGCGAGGCGCCATCGGCGAGAAACACGACGAGGTCTTTGGCCGCAGCGCCGCCCGGCCGCGCCAGCGCCGCCGTGCCGACGACGTCGCCGTCGAGCTTGAGGCGTAGGACGACGGCGCTCGCGGGGCCCCCGGACAGGGCGCCGGCAGCGAGCAGAAGGAGGAGTGGTCTCAGGGACTTGATACTCACGTTGCGGGGTCCGCCTCGTCTGTTTTGACAGTTTTAACAAAGTACCTTATAAGGTAGCGCCACTAAAGTGCTTTCTATTGAAATGGTTAAAATCCGATGAGCACTTCTCTGCCTCATTACCTGAGCTTGACCCCCGACGGCGCCCGCGCGCTCGCGGCGGAATGGGGCGAGCCGACGTTTCGCGGCGCGCAGCTCGTCGACTGGCTGTTCAAGCACCGGGCGACGGATCCGGCGCAGATGCTAAACCTGTCGGGGGCGCTCCGGAAGCGCCTTTCCGAGGCGTTCACCTGGGGGCTCCCGGAGATCACCAGCAAGCTCGACGGGGCCGACGGGTCGACCAAGCTCCTCTTCAAGACCGAGCGCGGCTACGTCGAATCGGTGATCCTGCGTTACGAGGGGCGCACGAGCCTATGCGTGTCGAGCCAGGTCGGGTGCAAGCTCGCCTGCTCGTTCTGCCAGACGGGCAAGCTCGGATTCGTGCGGAACCTGTCGGGCGCCGAGATCCTGGCGCAATACGCCGTCGCCGACGGCATCGTCAGCGCCGAAGGGCGCCGGCTTTCGCACGTTGTATTCATGGGCATGGGCGAGCCCCTCGACAACTACGACAACGTCATCCATGCGGTCCGGATCCTGACGGACGCTTACGGGCTCAGCGCCCGGCACGTGACGGTGTCGACCTCCGGCCTGATCCCGAAGATCCTGACGCTCGCGACGGACGCGCGCGCCGCGCTCGCCGTGTCGCTGCATGCGGCGCGGGACGAGCTGCGGACCGAGCTCATGCCGGTCAACAAAAAATACCCATTGGCCGACCTCAAGGAGGCGCTCCTCGCCTATCAGAAGGCGACGAACGACAAGGTCACGATCGAATACATCCTGATCAAGGACAAAAACTGCGGGCTTCGCGAGGCGAAAGAGCTCGTGCGCTTCCTGCACGGCCTCAAGGCGAAGGTCAATCTGATCCCGTTCAACGCGCACCCCGGCCTGCCGTATCAGCGGCCGGAGGCGGAGGAGATCCGCGCCTTCCAGAAGTACCTGTCCGACCGCAAGGTCGCGGCGCCCGTGCGCTACAGCAAGGGACTCGAGGTGTCGGGCGGCTGCGGCCAGCTCGCGGCGAAACAGTACGAGTCGATCGGGGCGATCCCGCTCCGGGAGCGCGTGCTCACGCGCGCCGCGCCGAGCGTCTGAAGGCCCTCGGTCCTTCCCGCTTGTCGGCAGAACTAGCCGAGGACGCTACCGACGTTGCCGTCGCCGACCGTCGGGACGATCGGAAAGCTCGGCGCCGTTGAGGCAACCCGTTCCGCTCATGTGGGTGCGGCTCATGCCGAGGATCTCGTGGTCGGCAAAATCGTAGTTGAAGATCGGCGAGCTCGGCGTCTCGGGGCTCCACTGCACCATCCCGAACCGGGCGGCGGCGCCCGGCGCGACGGCGCCGTCGCGGCCCGTGCCGATCAGCGGATCGACAAAAACGAGGGGATCGACGGGCGCGGCCAGCGCGGCCCCAGCAGCCGCGCCGATCATCACGCCGATCAGGAAGCCCCTCACCTTGCGTCGTTCCGGGCCGGGTGCAGCTGGCGCAGCTCGAACTCCGCGAGTTGCAGCTCCGGCGCGCCGGCGTTGGCCGTGATCTGGACGCGGTAGACCGCGAACCGCGCCTGGTTGTTCAGATAAAAAATCTTGGTTTCTAGGCGGTTGGCCCAGGTGACGGCACTTTTCTCGTCGAGCGGCGTCCAGTTCGTCCCGTCGTCGGAGCCAGACAGACGCCAGGATCTCGGGTCTCTCTGCGGCGCATCGCCCGCCGACGTCATCGTGTAGCAGTCCACCGCGACGGACGTCCCGAGGCGCACCTCGAACGCTCCCTGGGGCGAAAATGTCAGCCACTTCGTCGCGCTGTCGTTGTCGAGCAGCGCGCGCAACGTCTCGGCCGGCGCGTTCTCACCGCTGCCGGTAATCGTGGCGCCGTGCGAGAGGTTCGGGACGTAGCGGGGCGTTTCGCCGAGCCGCGTGAGCGAGGACGGCATGTCCTCGGCCCGCTCGCCCCAGCTTTCCGGCTTGTCGCTCATCGTCAGCACGAGCTGCCCGCCCCCCATCAGCGCCGCGTGCGTCAGATAAGGTCGATCGTAACGCTGACCGTCCAGTGTCGCCCGGGCGATGTAGGGGTGGTCGGCGTCGTCGCCCACGGCCTCGATATGGAAGTCATGGCCGTCGTCGTGATGGATCGTCACCGAGCGGAACAGCGGCGAGGCCATGACGTACTCGGCATAGCCGGGCGCAGCCGAATAGAAGCCCATCGCATTCATCACATACCAGGCCGACATTTGGCCCTCGTCCTCGTCGCCCGGGTAGCCGTGACCGTTCGCGAAGCCGGACTCGAAGAGCTCGCCCAGGGCGCGGCGGACCCAATACTGCGTTTTCGAGGGCCGCCCCGCGTAGGCATACATGTGCAGCAAATGGTGCACCGGCTCATTCGCGACGGCGAACTGGCCGAAGCCCCGTTCGCCCGCGGCCTGCGCCTCCAGCATCTCGTGGATCACCGTCCCGTAGCCGCCGACTTCGAACCGCGGCGACGCCGCCAGGATCTCGTCGAGCCCTTGTTCGAGCTTCGCGCGCCCCCCGAACAGTCCAGCGAGCCCCGCGCCGTCGTGCATCGGCGCCGCGCGGTATTGCCACGCATTGCCTTCCGTCCATTCGTACCGCCAGGCGAAGGGGTCGAACGCGGCGTCGGAGGAGCGCCAGCGGCCCTCCGCGTCCTTGCCGCGAAACTGCCGCACGGAAGGCGACCAGAGGTTCGCGTAAGCCAGGGCTCGGTTCTGGAAATAGGCCTGATCCGCCGTCTTTCCCAGCGCTCCGGCGAAGCGGCTGATCCCGAAATCGTTGATGGCGTCCTCGATCGTCCGCGCCCCGACCTCGTCGTCGGGGCTCAGGCCGGTCCACGGCACATAGCCGAGGAACGCGGAGCGCTCCAGGAACCGGCGCCCCTTGCCGTCGTGCCCGCCCGCGACCAGCGCGTCTTTCAGGCTCGCCTCATAGCCGCTGGCGAAATCCCAGTTGCGGATGCCTTTGACGAAGGCGTCGGCGAAAATGATGTCCGCATGCGTGCCGATCATGCACTCCCAGTAGCCGGGCTTGCTCCAGCGTACCGTCCAGCCGCCGTCCTTGTAGCTGTTCACGAGCCCGTCGAGCATCTCGCCCGTCTGCTCCGGGAAGAGGATGGTGAAGAGCGGCCAGACGCCACGGTAGGTGTCCCAAAGGCCGTTGCCGGTCCACAGCTTCTTGTTCCGATGCACCTGCCCGTCATACGGGCTCAGGTATTGCGCGGTGGCCGGGTCACGACCGATCGGCTCCCAGTGCATCTTCGGGAACGCCAGCACGCGGTAGAGGGCGGAATAGAACGTCATCTCGGCTTCGGCGCTGCCGCCCGCGACCTCGACGCGGCCGAGCGCGCGCTCCCATTTCGCCTTGGTCTCGGCCGTGAGCGTTTCGAGGGTGTGCCCGTCGAGCTCCAGCACGAGGTTGTCGTGAGCCTGCTCAAAGCTGATATAGGAGGTCGCCAGCTTCATGACGACCTTCGTCTCTGTGCCCGCCTCGCCGGGCTCGAACTCCACACCCGCCGCCAGACCCGGTCCGGTCGTCACCGCCCGGATCCCCCGATCGAACTCGGCGCGGAAATACACCGTGACGCCGCCGTTCTCCATCGACCCCTGAAGCGTGCGGGAATCGACGCGGACGACGCCGCCCGCCCGCGCGCCCGTGCCGCCGATGGCGAGAAAGGGCGCCTCGTCCGCGGGATACACGAAGCGGAAGATCGCGCCACGCTCGGACGGTG
>JAYVWD010000501.1:0-4642 GCA_043786345.1 Pseudomonadota bacterium | reverse complement strand
ACCATCGGCACCTTCGGCCGGATAAAAGCCGCGACGCCGGCGGTGAGCGCCGGCATCTGCTCCGGCGTGGGATTCACGAGGACCGGGACGACGAGGGTCTCCAGGTGGTCGTGGCAACCGAGGTGCTTCTGCATCTCCTCGCCCATAAAGACCAGGTCCTTGCCGGCACGGCTCAGCGCGACGAGCGCCGGCGGGTGGGCGTGCACGACGCTCCAGGCGTCCTTGACCGCGCGGTAGATGCCGAGGTGAACGGGCATCTCCTGCGAGGGGCGGGCGCTCTGCGGGACGACCGGCAAGGTCGTCGCGAGGTCGATGGCGATGAAGTGCGCGGAGTCGAGCGCGCCCTTGTTGAGGCCGCTCGGGCTCTGCCAGACGAGGCCGTCCCGGCCGCGGAGCGAGAAGTTGCCCGCGGTTCCATGCGACCAGCCGCGGTCATAGCAAGCCTTGGCGACGCCGACGAGCTCCTTCAGGAGGACCTTTTCGAGGGACGAGGGGAACGGAAAAGGGTTGCGGCGGGGCGCGTCGGGCACGGCGGGATCCTTTCCAAATCAAAGGGGCCGGGTGGGTTTACCAAAAAGTGGCGCGAAACTCCAAGACCTTCATCCGTTGACGCTAAGGGAACGATGCGCCAGGCAATTCTTAGACTTTCTCATCATTCCCCTCACTCGAATCCCCTCCATCCACTGGCCCCGATGCGATTAGCCGGGCTGCTCGCGGTCCTTGCCGCCGCGGTTTCCGTCGCCTCCTGCGACCCGACAAAATTGAAGCGGGCGGAAGCGCGTGAAAACGCGTCTTTTTTGGCGTCCGCCGGCGAGGCCACTTGCGCGTCCAAACGCACGCCCCGCACGTTCGTCACGAGCTTCATCCTGGACATGACCGGTCGCCAACCCAACGCCGAAGAGCTCGCGAAGGCGGACAAGAGCGATTTCGACCACGCGAAATTCGTCGACGATGCGCTCGCCTCGCCTCGCCTCTGATCGACGATGCGATCACGCGCTTCGTCGGCAACCTGTTCCGCCTGAGCAATATCGTGCCCGACCCTTCACCGCGACCTATGACCAAAAGCCGTTGCGCGTTTTGCTGGTGGTGAACCGCTGCACAGCCGGCAACGAGTACTACACCCGCAACACCTTGAAACACCTCCAGTATGCGATGCGGGTTCTGGGGGCAGGGGTCGCGTTCTCGGCGGGCGATCTAAAGGCCGGCCCCTTTAAAGGCGGCAACCCCCTCAGGCCTGGAGCTCGAACAGAGACGGGTCGCCGATCCCCCGCCGCACGATCTCGGGGGCGCCGGACGTCAGGTCGACGATCGTCGACTCCAGGCCCGGGCGCTCGTCGCCCAGGTCGAGCACGAGGTCGAGCGCGTGCCCGAAGGCTTCGAAGACCTGGTAGCCGAAGTGCGGATTCACCTCGAAGTCCCCCTCTTTGATCGGGGGGATCGAGGTGGTGGCGAGCGGCCGGCCGAGCTTCGCGACCAGGGCCAGCACGAGCGGGCAGGCCGGGATCCGGAGGCCGACCACGCGGCGCTTGTCCTTGAGCTGGCGGGGGAAGTTTTTGTTGGCGGTGAGGAGGATCGTGTAGGGGCCCGGCCAGGCCTTCTTGAGCAGGCGGTAGGCCGACCCGTCGATCGCCGCATACTCGGCCGCCATCGAGATCGAGCTACAGATCAGGCTGAAGGGGCGGTCGCGGGGGTGCGAGGGCTTGAGCGCGTGGATCCGGTCGAGGGCCTTGGCTCTCACGCAGTCGCAGCCGATGGCCCAGTTGACGTCGGTCGGGTAGGCGATGATACCGTCATTTTCGAGCACGCGCAGGGCCCGGCCGAGGTCCTTTTCCGAAGTCGGATTCTCATACGTGTAGATGTGATCCGCCATCGGTCCCTCAGGGTTTCTGACTGCGGATCAAGCTCAGGAATTCGTTGCGCGTTTCAGGCTTCTGAAACTGCCCGTGCATCGAGCTCGTCATGGTGAACGAGTTCTGCTTGCCGACGCCCCGCATCATCATACACAGGTGATAGGCCTCGACCACCACCCCGACCCCGATCGGGTCGAGGACCTTCTGGATGGCCGTCGAGATCTCGTGGGTCAGGCGCTCCTGCACCTGCAGGCGCCGGGCGAAGATGTCGACGACCCGCGGCAGCTTCGAAAGCCCGACGACTTTGTTGCGGGGGATGTAGCCCACGTGGCAGCGGCCGTAGAACGGCAGCAGGTGGTGCTCGCACAGACTGTAGACCTCGATGTCCCGGACGATCACCATATCCTGATAGTCGACGTCGAACAGCGCGCCCTTGAGGACCGCGGCGACGTCTTCGTCGTAGCCGGAGGTCAGGAACTTCATCGATTCGAGGACCCGGTGGGGGGTCTTCTGCAGGCCGTCGCGGGTGGGATCCTCGCCGAGATCCTTGAGAAGCTCCTGAAAATTCTTCTGATGAAGGTCGCGCCGGCTCTTGTCCATCGAGGGTCCTTACGGGATAAAGGGTCCAAGCCTGTCCTTATAGCAAGGCCAGCGAGGGGGCAAGCCAAGTGCGAGCGATATTACAGCGAGTTAGCGCCGCAAGCGTGACGGTCGACGGCGAGGTGACCGGGCGGATCGGCAAGGGCTGGCTCGTCCTGCTCGGGGTGGCCCAGGGCGACGGCCCGGCGGACGCCGCCTATCTGGCCGAAAAGACCATCAACCTGCGCGCCTTTCCGGACGCCGAGGGCAAGATGAATCGGAGCGCCGTGGACGTCCAGGGTGGCGTGCTCGTCGTCTCGCAGTTCACGCTTTACGGGGACTGCCGGAAGGGCCGCCGCCCGGGCTTCAGCGACGCGGCGCCGCCGGCCGTCGCGAACGAGCTCTACGAAGCCTTCGTCACCCTGATCCGGGCCTCGGGGCTCGAGGTCGGCACCGGCCGCTTTCAAGCCCACATGGACGTCGCCCTCGTGAACGACGGGCCGGTGACCTTCATGCTCGACAGCAAAAAGGCGTTTTGATCCCGCCGGGCCTCACGCCTTCGGCGAGTTGATCTCGTTGTCGATCGACGCCGATTCCTCGATACCGATCTTCTGGTAGAAGAGCTCGTCGATGGTCTTCTTGATCAGGATCCAAAGCAATTCACGGTCGTTGCAGCGGGCGAAGACGCCGAGGGGGATCTGGAACCCGCCCTTGTCCTTGCGCCCGCCGCCGTAATACCGCCCGTGCTCGTCGGTGCCGAACACGTCTTTGAGCCACTTGTCGGGGTCGAGCGTGTGCGACTTGGTGCGCAGGGATCCGTCGATGATCTGATTGGCGACGACGCCGTAGACGACCACGGTGTCGATGCCTTCGCGGTGCAGGAGGTAGTCGGCGCACTGGCCGATGCCGTCCCGGTCCTCGTCGCGCACGAAGCCGACCCCGGAGAACATGAACGTCGCGCGGATGTCCTTGCGCTGCAAGGCGATCTGCGTGAGGTCCATCGTCTTGGCGGGAATCGACTGCTTCGAGATGAGCGCCAGCAGGTCCTTGTCGACGAACTGGGCGAAATACTCGCTCGCCCGGTAGTCGATCGGCGTCGCGTTCACGAAGTTGTCGGTGTCGCTCCGGATGCCGTGCATCAGCGAGGTCGCGATGCGGCTTTCCTCGGCGGAATCCCCGGTAAAGGCCAGGGGTCCCTCGATCAGATACTCGCCGTAGATGCCCGAGGTCGAGCCGGCGTTCTCGCGGATGTCGACGAACTCGCCGTCGATCACCCCGAGGGGTTTGTGGTGGTCGACGAAGGCCAGGAGGCGGCATTCCGGCGGCAGCTTGATCGGGAGGTCGGTCGTCTGCGAGTCGTTGATCGCATAGTAGTCGTACTGGGAGACGTCGAAGCCGTCCTCGTACTCGATCATGTCGAGGTCGAGCTTCTTCACGAGGGCCTTGTTCTCATGGTGGGAGATCGACTCGAAGTGGAGGATGGTCGTCTGGATGTCGTAATGCCGGGCGAGCCATTGAAGGCAGAGCGAGGTCGCGATGTTGTCCGGGTCCGGGTAGCCCTTGATACAGATGAGAAGGCGCTTACCGCGGGCTTTCTTGAGGGCCTTGTGCAGGTCCATGGCCGCGGCGCCGTACGACTGCTCGTCGTTCTCGTCGAGGGTGGCTCCGGCCTGGCTCGCCGTGCCGTCGACGAGGGCCGCGCGCTGCTTCATCTTCTCCTGGTCGCGATGCCGCACGTAACCCGTCTCGCGCGCCGTCCGCGGATTGGACGGCTGCGACGACGAGCCCCGACCGTTCTGCGGCGCGGCTTTCACCGCCGCTTTCACGGTTCCCATGGCTTTGACCTTGTCATCCGATTTTCGCTTCAAGGAGGCACCATCCCGCGACATTTGAGAGAGTCTTCGGCGAGCCGCTATCACTACCTTAGCACGCCGTCGCCCTCACGAGAGCAGTGCCGAAACTGCCCGAGGCGTCGGAAATTGCGCAAAAATAAACCCGTTTTTGGCAAACCACGGCGACGATTTCAACCGTTCCGCGACCCCGGCGGACTGTGCCAAAGATTTGGCGACTCCGATGAGAAGCCCTGAAACCGGGCTCTTTTCCAGGGCATCAAGGCGCCCGGCCAGTTGGCCGCGGTGCCACTTGTGGAAGAGCTCCACATGCACTTTCTTCTTCGACTTGTGGCCAGTTATCGTCAGGTCGGGGAAGCAGTA
>JAYVWD010000500.1:0-10163 GCA_043786345.1 Pseudomonadota bacterium | reverse complement strand
CTGCGCTGGCTCAACCTGGCGACGGTGCAGGGGCACCCTAAGGCGAAGCAAGCCATGGAGCAGATCCTAGGGGTGGCTAGTTCCGGGACAGCAACCTGTTGCCGCCCAAAAGGGTAAGCGGATCGACGGCCGCATTCAAAGTATTGTGGATCTCGAAGTGCAGGTGCGGCCCGCTGGCGTTCCCGCTCGTCCCGATCTGCCCGAGCACCGTCGCCCGGTCGACCTTGTCGCCGACGCTCACGTCGATGCCGCTCAAGTGCCCGTAGAGCGTCCGCCATTTGCCGTGGCGCACGATGACGGTGCGGCCGAAGCCGTTCTGCCGGCCGGTGAACTCGATGATGCCCGGCCCCGAGGCGAGGATGTCGGTGCCGTACTTCGCGCGGATGTCGATGCCCCGGTGTGGGCGGCCGTGGCGCATCCCGAACTTGGAGCCGAGCGGGCCCTGGACCGGCCAGTGGAAGAAGGCCTTGGTGTTCGAGGCGCCGTCGTCGCCGTTGAAGAGCAGGCCGCCCTTCCGGGCGCTCTTCGACCGGCCGTCATCGCTCGGGATGTCCTCTTCGGTGAACTGGACGTCGCCGTCCGCCGCCGGCACCGAGACGCGGCGGGCGATGCGAGGGCCCGGGATGGGCTTGGCGGCGTCGGCGCCCGCGACCAGGCCGGCCGGGCCCGGCGCGACGCGGAGGACCTGGCCGACCTTCGGCGCGGTGCCGGACGCCATGCCGTTAAGCCCCAGGATCGCGTCGGGGTTGCTGTCGTATTTGCGGGCGATCATGGCGACGGTGTCGCCCTTCTCGACCTTGATCAAATAAACTGTATTTTGTTTAGAACCGCCGGTCGTCGCGCAGGCGGAGGACAGCAGGCAGAGGGTCAAGGAGCAAAGGAGCACGCGGAAAACTTTCATCGGGTACCTCGCAGGGCCTCGTCGAGCCGGGATTCCATGGTCGAGCGCAGGCGGGCGTTCGCCTCTTGATGAACGTGGTCGGGACGGAGCACGGAGAGGGTGACGTACCCTTCCGCGAGCAGGTTGCAGTCGGAGCCGGGCTGGTCGGCGTAGGCCTCGCCGCCGCCGCCGATCCAGTAGTAGTTGCGGCCGCGCGGGTCGAGGCCCTCGACGATCTGGGCGTCGTAGACGCGGCGCCCCAGGTCGGCCATGCGAAAGCCCTTGATCTGGGCGAGCGGTAGGTCCGGGATGTTGACGTTGAGGACCCCGGGCTCCTGCGGCTTGAGCGCCTGCTCCATCGAAAAGAGCATCCGGACGACCTTCACGGCCTCGGCGTAGTCGGTGATCTCGAAGCGGCGCCGCCCGCTGAACGAGAACGCCATCGCCGGAACGCCGTGGATCGCGCCCTCCATCGCCGCGGCGACGGTGCCGCTGTAGAGCGTGTCCTGCGCGATGTTGGCGCCGCGGTTGATGCCGCTCAGGACCCAGTCGGGCCGCCGGTCCAGGAGCTTGTTCATCGCGAAGATGACGCAGTCGGTGGGCGTGCCCTCGACGGCGAAGATGTTGGAGGCGAGGCGCTCCATCCGCAGCGGCCGGGTGAGGCTCAAGGCCTGGCCGGAGCCCGATTGCTCGACGTGGGGCGCGACGACGACGCAGTCCCCGAACGGCTCGACGGCCATCAGCAGCGCGCGGACGCCCGGCGCGTGCACGCCGTCGTCGTTGCAGATCAGGAACAGGGGTTTTTGCGTCATGTCGGGTCCGTATCGCCAGCAGTCCGGATGATGCCGGAAAAAGAAAAGGGCAGGCCGGCGCCTGCCCCAAGAGATAAGCCCGTGTTTACAAGGGGTTGAATACGAATGGGTAGTTGACCGTGACCGCCTGGCCGCCGCGCGGCTTGGGGAATGGCCAGCGTTGGATCTTGCCGGTCACGCAGCCGCGCATCATCGAGTCGCTGATCGAGCTGTCGGTGACCGACACGCTCGTCACGCGGCCGCCGGTGCCGACGATGAACAGGACCGACATCTTGCCGGCCGCGTTCGGCGAGCGCTGGAGGAGCTGCTCGTAGCAGTGCCGGATCTGGTTCAGGTTCGCCCGGATGACGGCCATGATTTCCTGCGAGGTCAAACCGCCGGACACGACCGGGTCGCCTGCCGGCAGCGTCACCTCGGCTTTGCCGTGGCCGCCCTTGCCGCCGCCGCCGCCGCCCGCGCCGCCACCGCCGCCGCCGAAGGCGCCGTTGAGGCCCGCGCCGCCCGCGCCGCCGCTACCGCCCTGGCCGCCGAGGAAGCCGCCGGCACCGGAGCCGAAGTTGTTGACCGCGCCGCCCGCACCCGCGAGGCCGAGGGACTTGCCGCCGCCGACGCCGCCCATGCCGTAGGTCTTCGAGGCCGAGCCCATGCCGCCGCCGGCGCCGCCTGCCGAGGACTTGAAGTTGGTGGAGATGCCGCCCGACTGGTTCATGATCTTGCCGACGCCCAGTCCGAGCTTCGACAGGTTCACGCCCGAGGCCTTGTTGTTGTTGACGCCTTCGACGCCCTTGAAGTCGGCCTTACCCGCGCCCTTGATCGGCGCGCCCTTCTGGTTCATCCCGGAGCCCGTGGGGCCGCCCGCGGCACCGAGGGCGGTGTTGGGGAGCGACGGGCCGGCGAGCTTGAAGTCCGGCTTGGAGTTCGACGACGGCATCCCCGTCGACAGCTTCGTGAGGTTGGTGGATTTCGGGCCGGCGGTCTTGTTCGGGTCGGCGGCCTTCGGGCCCGCCGCCTTGTCGGGCGTCGGGGTCTTGGGGCCGGTGTTGGCCGACTCCGACGCCTTTTGCGGCGTGGGCGTCGGGACCTTCGGCGGGACCTTGGTCTCCGTCAGGACCTTCGTCGGGACCGGTTTTTCGACCGGCTTCTCGACCGGTTTTTCCTGCTTGGGCTTTTCCTTCTCGACGGGCTTGGCCGGGGTGACCGGCGGCTTCGGCTTCGGCTTCGGCGGAACCTTCGGCGGCTTGGTGACCTTGGCGATCTTGACTTCCGGCTTCTTCTTTTCTTCGGGCTTCTTTTTCTCGGGCTTCTTGTCTTTGTCCGGGACGTTCACGATCTGGTAGATGTCGGCCTTGTCCTCTTTCTGAGGCTTGGGTTCGTGCATGATCACGAACGGCACCATGGTCGCGTAGATCAGGAAGAAGAAGAGCGAGAGGCCGAGGAAGAACGGGTCGCGCGTGCCGCTGCGCGGCAGGTTGAGCGTCGGCGGGCGCACGAACATCAGGAAGTAGCTGACGGCGCCGTATTTGACGTGCGCGATGTCCCGGGCGGACAGCGAGACCGAGCCCGCGTCCTTCATCTTCTCGACCTTGCCGCCGCGGCGCAGGCGCGCCTGCATGCCGTCCATCAGCTTGAGCTTGAAGCCGCCTTCGCCGATCGACGCGAGCGTCGCCTTCTCGAAGTGGGCTTTGCCGGCCGCGATCAAGTGCGCCTTGGTGGGGTCGCCGATCGTGACCTTCTCGAAGCCCTTGAAGGACGGGTGGAAGAGCTCGACCTCGAGGACCGTGTCGCCCCAATACGCGACGCATTCGAGCACGTCGCCCTGCGGCTTCGCGTGGCGCGGCGAGAAAAGCATGTCTTTTTTGCGGTCGGCTTCGCTCTCGCCGCCGCGGACGATGGGCCCGCTGCTGCCGCCGCGGCGGGCGGCGGCGTCTTCCGGCGGCACGCGGACGGTGCCGCCCGGGCCGGCGCCGACGGCGGCGGCCATTCCCGGCATCATGGGCACGGCGACGGCGCTGGCGCCGGCGACCTGGACGTCGATGACGACGCTGCCGATCGAGATCCGGTCCCCTTCCTTGAGGCGTTCCTCGACGTCGAGCAGGCGGCCGTTGATCTTGACGCCGGTGGCCGAGCCCAAGTCGGTGATCACGTAAGCGCCCGAAGAGTCCTCTTCGATCAGTGCGTGGATCGGATCGACGCCCGGCGCGCGGAGCACGACCTGGTTCGACAGGAGCGCACCGATCTTCATGTTGCTCTGATCGACGGGGACGACCCGCTCGATCTGGCCGGAAATGGTGAAGCGCAACTCGAGAGCCATGGAAATCCTTCTTCCGTATTCAAGCGCGCGGGAGTGCGCTTGCGAATCAGACCGGCTTTGGATTTTGGTGGTGTCTAGCCACCATTATCACGCCTTGGGCAGGAAATGAAAAGTCTGGGGGGGTTAACCGGGGGCGCCGGCGTCGCCGGTGCCCGCCGTCGGCGAGCCGGAGCCCGGGTTGGCGCCGCCGCCCTTGCCCTTGTCCTTGGCGGCGGGTTTCGGCGCGTTGGCCTTGGCTTTCTGCGACTCCATCTCGACCTCGGTGAGCATGTTGACGATGCGCTCATCCCACGTCGACTCGCCGCCTTTCGCGCCCTGGGCCTTCTTCATGTACTCCTTGGCCTTGGCGTAATTCTTGCGATTTTGCGCTTCGACCAAACCGCAGTTGAACAGCGCCGCCTTGTGCTGCGGCGCTTTGGTGAAGACCTTCCCGCAAAGTTCAGCGGCGCGGTTGCCGTCGCCTTCCATCCGGGCGATCGAGATCATCGCGTACTGCACGAACCAATCGCTCTGGTACTCGCCGAGGGCGCTCTTCGCCTTGCCGAGGTCGCCGCCCTTCAAGGCCGTGAATCCTAAGTTGTACTTGGCGGGCTTATAATTGCTGACCGCCTTCAGGGCTTCGCTGAAGTAGAGGACGGCCTCCGGGACGCGCTGGTCGTTAAGGGCGACGACGCCCAAGGCGTTGTAGGCGCCCGCCTTGACCTTGGCGTTCTTCGACTCGATGAGCTGCTGGAGGTAGTACTCGGCCAGGGCGAAGTTCTTGTTCTGGATAGCGGTGAGCGCGATGTCGAGCTTCACCTCGTCGCTCACCGACTTGCCGGGGGCCTTCGCCATCTCGAGGTCGGCGATCTTCTTGGCGACGGCCATGACGCCGGAGACGCCCTTTCGGGCCAGGCGGTCGGCGGTGATCTTGCCTTCGAGGACGGACTTGTCTTTGCTGTCGCTGGCGCCGAAGGCTTCCGCCTTGGAACCATTGATCGTCAAAGAAGTCAGGGGGTTATTGCTCAAAGAGTTGGCGAGCGTCGTCCGGTTTCCGGACGGCTTGCCGCCGCCGCCGCCCTTGTCGCCGCTGCCGCCGCCGCCGCCGCCCTTCGAGACGGGCTCGTCGGTCGTCTTTTCGTCGCCGGAGCACGCGGCCACGCCGAGGGCGAGCCCCAGCGCGAGCACGAACCCGGCCACGGCGCGCGGCGCCGGGTACGCCCGTCGCTCGCGCGGCGCGCCCGGTGAGTCGTTGATTTGGAGCCTCGGGTGTCTCATCATTCTCCCTCGCCGCCACCGCCGCCTTTGACAGCCGCCGCGATGTTCTCGGGGACCTCGCCGCCGAGGAAGTCGGCGCGCACGATCAGGTCGTCGAAATTGATGTTCTTGCCGGAGATCCGCGCCATGCCGGAGAGCGCTTTGGCGGCCCACTCGTTGTAGACGAGGAACTTCTCGACGGCCTGGAGCGCCTGGCCGTAGAACTTCACGGCCTCGGCCTTCGCGGCGTTGGCGTCGCCGGCGAGCTGCTTGACGACGTCCTCCTTCTTCGCGCCCTTGATCTCGGGCGGGTTCGACAGGTCGTTGTAGAGGATCTCGCGGGCGTAACCCATGTTGTAGAGGGCGGCGACGCCCCAATAGGCGTCTTTCGTCGCAAGGACCTGCTCGTAGGCGCCCGAGACCTTGCCGAGCATCCCGACCTTCTGCTGGATCGAGGCGCCGAGGGCGTCGACCGTGCCGCCGCGGAGGTGGACCGCCTCGAACTTTTTGATCTCGCCGGCGACCTGCTTGAAGACGAGCCCGCCGACGGCGCGCAGGGCCTCGCCCTGGACGTTGCCGCCCGACTGCTTGAAGGTCTCGAGGATCTGGCCCGCCGCCGCGCCGTTGCCCTTTTGGTAGAGCATGGCGTAGGCGTTGATGCGCTCGTCGGCCGAGAGCTTGAACTTGCTTTCATAGAGGCGCGCGAGGCTCGCGAGCTTGCCCTCGTCGCCGGCCGAGAAGGCCGTGCGCATCATGCGGCTGAAGATGATCTTGGCGCCC
The DNA here is from genome assembly GCA_043786345.1 of Pseudomonadota bacterium. Taxonomy (GTDB): domain Bacteria; phylum Bdellovibrionota_B; class Oligoflexia; order Oligoflexales; family CAIYRB01; genus JANOTL01. The sequence continues at coordinate 4,144 of JAYVWD010000500.1, read as the reverse complement.
CCGGCGTCGGCGGCCGAGAAGGCGAGGCAGGTGTTGATGGCGTTGCTCGACTGGGTGGCGGCTTGCAGCTCGCAGGCGTGCGCCAGGGAGCCGACGGCCGCCTTCTCCTTCGGGTACTTCTTGGCGTAGTCGGCGAAGTACTTGGCGGCGGCCTCGAGGTCCAGGCGGTTTTCGTTGAGCTTCGCGACCTCGAGCATCGCGTCCTTCGCCGGCTCGGAGGCCGGGAAGGCGCTGAGCACGACCTGGTAGGCGCGGATGCCGTCGGCGATCTTGCCGCACTTGATGTAGTCGACGCCGGCGTTGTTGATGAGCTTTAAGGCTTCCCCGCCCGCCTTCGGGTTCTTCTTGTAGAGGTCCTCGTAGCCGGCGGCGCGCTTGCACGCGTCCTTTTCGGCCACCAGCACGTCGACCTTGGTCCCGAACTCGAGGTCCGCGAGCTTCTTGCCGATCTCGCCCTTCTGGTAGGCCGGGATCTTGCGCAGCTCGGCGACCGCTTTCGCGAGCGCCTTCTTGTCGGTGCCGTAGAGCGGGATCAGCTGGTCGACGGCGGTGTCGCCCTCTTTGGTGCCCGGGTACTTCTTGGCGAGGAGCCAGAGGTACTTCATCGCCATCTTCTTGTCCTGCAGGCGGTAATACACTTCCGTGATACCGAGGTCGCAGGTCTTGACGTCCTTCTTCTCATCCGGGTACCACTTGGCGTAGAAGCCGCAGGCCTTGATGAAGTTCTTGGCGTTCTCCGACAGCGGCATCGCGCCCTTGGCGAAGTCCGGCTTCTTCTTGATCAGCGCCTTCAACTCGGGGTCGAAGTTGGTGGCGTAGGAGTCGAGCATGTAGCGCGACGCGTCCTTGTGGATCGGCTTGCCCTTGCCCGATTTGGGGTCGAAGATCTGGGCCTTTTCTTTGCCTAAGAGCGCGATCTCGAGGTAGAGCTTCCCGGCCTCGCGGAAGTTCTTGTTGAAGTAGTGGATGTCGGCCATCAGCCACTTGACCTCGGCGACCTCCTTCGACTTCGGGTAACTGGTGAGGTAGAGCTGGTAGCCCTTGAGGGCCTGGGTGTAGGTCGCCTTGTTGTCGTCTTTTTGGGCGTTCTTGTGGGTGAGCTTCGCGTAGTACATGATCTGGTCTTTGATCATCTGCTGCGCGGCGAGGTAGGGCTCTTTGTTGCCCTTGTTCTTGTTCGCCCAGGCGCTGCCGGGGCCGAACATCTTCGGCATGCGCGCGAGCTCGGTCCAGACCACGGTGAGGCGGCTCAGCTCGAAGTTGAGCGAGACGATCTCCTTCTGCGTGTTGGGCGTCTCGGGGTCGTACGGGGCCTCCTGCTGGAAGCGCTTGAGGACCTTGATGGCGTCGTTGAACTGGCCCTGGTCGGAGAGGGTCTGCGACAGGAGGATCAGGAACTTGGCGATGTACTTCTGGCCGCCGTTGGCCTTGTAGTAGGCGATGGCGGGCTCGACCTGGCGGAGCTCGGCGAAGCCGTAGACCATGTCGCGCAGCGCCTCCTCCTTCAGCGCGGCGCCCTTCTTGCCGCCCCGGTTGGCCTCCGAGACCGTCTGCTTCCAGTAGGCGAGCGAGGTCGGGTACTGCTGCAGGTTGTAGTTACACCAGGCCAGCTTGAAGAGCGACCAGCTGAACGATTTGGCCTGCTTGAAGCGCAGGGCGTTCTTGTAGTTGTTCATCGCGTTGCGGAAGTCGGTCTTGTCGAAGTAGAAGTCGCCCAAGCTGAAGTAGGCGTCGCCGGCCTTCTGCGAGTTCGGGTACTTGGCGATGAGCTGCGAGAAGATCCGCGCCGCTTCCTTGTCCTGCTTCAGGAAGTTGTAGGCCAAGCCCATGTTGAACATGGTGTTGTCGGCGTTCTGGGCGCGCGGGTATTCGTCGAGGAGGGTCTGGGCGTCCTGGGCCAAGACCTTCCAGTTGTTGCGCGACTTGGAGTCGTCGAGCTTGGGCTCCTGGCCTTTCCGGCCGCCGCGGTCCCAGGCTTCCCACTTCTTGTCGTAGATCCGCATCTCGCCGTTGGCGTTGTAGACCGCGGCCTCGAGCCGGAGGTTCAGGAGCTTCTCGCGCATGTCGAGCCGCGAGGTGGACTTCTTGGGCAGGCGCGCGGCGTTCTTCGACAGGACGTTGATCGCTTTTTCGATCTCGGAAAGGAGGCGCCCTTCCGTCTCGGTGATGAAGGCCTCGCCCCGCGAGCTCTTGAGCGTCGCGCCCTGTTTGGTGCTCTTTTCGCGCTTCTTCTGCTCGACGTCGAGGGCGACCTTCTCGGTCTTCTTCTGGGTCGCGAAGAGCGTCGTGCTCGCGACCGAGAGGAACCCGAGGAGGAGCGCGACCCGAAGTTTTTTAATGCGGTTCATCATTAGCTCCCGTCACCCGACCCCTTGCCGCCGCCTTTACCACCGCCCTTTTTGCAGAGGGATTCGATGTTGTAGACGTACCCGCCGAGCTCATCCTCCCAGTACTCCCCTTCGAACGGCCAATACTCGAGGTCCTGGCTGACGTTGAGGGCCTGGAGGCCGCCGATGAAGTTGGCTTTCTTGTCCGCCGTCCCGACCTGGAGCTTCTCGCGGAGGGCGTCGACCCGGCCCAAGGCGATTTCGGAGTTGATCAGGATCGTCTGGTCGGACAGCTCTTTGAGGTAGGCGTAGTAGCCCGAAGTCTTTTCGAAGAGGCGCGCGCCGGCGTCCTTCACGGCGGCGGTCTTCTTGTTGCGGAGGAAGCCCGTGAGCTCCTCCATCAGGCCGTTGCTGCCCCAGCGGCCCTGGTAGCGCGAGAGGCGGCCGAGCTCGTTGTCGGAGAAGCGGACCGTCTGGCCGGCTTCCTTGTATATGTCCGTCCGCGACAGGGCGTCGAGGATGGCCCAGGAGCGCTTGTAGTCGTTGAGCGAGCCGGTCCGGTAGTCGTAGACCAGCTTGAAGAAGCCCTTGGAGTTGGTCTTGTAGTTGTCGAGGAGCTTTTTCAAGTCCTGGAACACGCCCTGGTAGCGGCCCTTGAAGCGCGCGAGCGAGGTCTTGACCTGCTTGAAGCGGCACAGGCGCAGGAACGTGATCGCCTGCAGGATGTAGCTCTCCGGGAAGAACCGGTTCTCGAAGAAGGGCGAGTGGATCGTGTGGATCGTGCCGAGGGTGTTGTTGTGCTTCTGCATCATGAAGAAGGTCCAGGCCGCCTCGAAAAGCGCCTGGAGCCAGTTGTCGGACTCGCGCGGGATCTGCGCGTAGTACTCGATCGCGCTCCGATAGCGCTTCACTTCGTAGTTGACGCGGGCGATGTTGAGGTTCGCCTGCTCCTTGATCCAGTCGGCCTGCTCGTTCGAGCCGGCGCTGCTCCGGACCTTCTCGAAGTAGCTGATGGCCTTCGAGTGCGAGCCCCGGAGGTTGGCGATGACGCCCATGTGGAACATCGCCTTGACCGTGTAGGGCGAGCCCGAGGGGACCTTGGTGAAGTAGCTGTTGGCCTGCTCGAACTTCCGGCGGTTGAAGGCCTCGATGCCTAAGTAGTAGAAGTAGAAGCCGCGCGCCGGGCCGGGGATGGACGAGGGGTCGATCTTGGTCTTGAAGAGCTGGACGACGTGCGACTGGCCTAAGTTCACCGTGGTGTTGATCTTGCCGAGCTCTTCCATCGCCTGGCGGAAAAAGGCGTTCTTGTCTTTGGGGCCGCGGCGGACGATGACCGAGTAGTATTTCGAGGCGGAGTAGTAAAAGCCGAGTTTCTGGAGGCTTTGAGCGAGGCCCCATTCGGCCTTTTCCTTTTCGCCGGGCCCTTGCGGCGAGGTGTAGGCCTGGAAAAAGGCCGAGGCCGCCGAGATGAAGTCCCGCCTTCCCTGGAAGGCGAGCGCCGCGCGGTAGTTGGCGAACGCCGGCTCCGCGACGAACGACACCGCCAGCAGCAGGCAGAGTAAGGTTTTCAGTTTGGCTCGCACGTAGGCTTCCTGCTTTGGTTTCAGAAGAACGTCGACGCGCCGAGTTGGAGCGTGATGTTCTGGTGGATGTCGGTGCCAACAGGGATCTCAGGGGTGCAGGTACCGTCACCTTTTTCGTAACTGAAGAGGTAATCGCGGACGTCCCAACGGAGCCCGGAATTTTGGGAGAGGAAGTACTTCTGGCCGAAGCCGATGATGCCGGTCGGGTAGCTCTTCGTCTGGGCGGCGGGCTTG
>JAYVWD010000499.1:0-20411 GCA_043786345.1 Pseudomonadota bacterium | reverse complement strand
TCCCGGACCCTCGCCGACCTCTTCAACGAAAAAGTGAAGATCTCCCTCGAGACGAGCCTGACCCCCGAGCAGCAGGAGGAGGTCAAAGCGCAACTCGAGAGCCTTCCCGACCGCGCCTCGTGCCCCGACCCGCTGATCCTCGTGGACCAAAAGGACGCGAGCGGCAACGTGCGCAAGGTCTGTATGAAAGAAACCCCGCCCGTGACCACGCCGGTCGTGCCGCAGCCGGAAGAGCCGATGCCCACCCCCCCGACGACGGTCCCCGCGCTCCCCGCTTCCTGCGCCCAGGACACCCACTACTGGTTGGTCAAGGGCGAGGCCGGCGCCGTTTCCTTTGTCTGCATGGCGTTCGAGAAGATGGCCTACGACCTGCAACTTTCGCCGGAACGCGCCGCCGGCCTCAAGGCGAGCCGCCCCGCGTGCGCCGAGCTCACGGCGACGAGCCCCTTCGTCGCGCGGCTTTCGCTCCTACCGGACGGCAGCGCCGGCTGGGACTGCGGCACCCCCCCCGCCGTCCCCCACTGACCGCGAGTTCCCCGGTCGACGCCTTAGTCGACCTCTTCTAAAGTCGGACGGCAGCCGCCAGGCTGCCGTTTTTTATTGCGCGGAAATCGGCTAAGCTCCGGGCTCCTCCAGCGGAGACCCCAAGCCCATGCAGGGACTTAAGGATAAGATTGCCATCGTCACCGGCGCCGGCCGCGGGCTCGGGCGGGCCGCGGCGCTCCGCCTCGCCGAGTGCGGCGCCCACGTCCTCGTCAACGACATCGACGAGCGCAACGCCGAGACCACCGCCCGCCAGATCGTGAAGGCCGGCGGCCAGGCGAGCATCTCGAACCACGACGTCGCCGTCCGCGCCGACGCCGCGGCGATGATGGCGACGGCCGGGCGGACGCTCGGCGGCCTCGACATCCTCGTCAACAATGCCGGGATCCTCCGCGACGCGCTCCTCGACAAGATGACCGAGGACGAGTTCGACGCCGTCATCCGCGTCAACCTCAAGGGCGTCTTTCTTTGCTCGCAGGCCTTCGCCCGCGCCGTCCGCGCCCGCGCCGGCCGCGGCAGCATCGTCAACATCGCCTCGATCTCGTACCTCGGCAACGTCGGCCAGACCAACTACGCCGCGGCCAAAGCCGGGGTCGTCGGCATGACCAAGACCTGGGCTCTGGAGCTCGCGCGCCACCAGATCCGCGTGAACGCGATCGCGCCCGGGCTGATGGAGACCGACATGACGAAAGCCATCCCCGAAAAGATCATGAGCGCGATGCTCGCCCGGGTTCCGCTCAAGCGTATGGGCCGGCCCGAGGAGTTCGCCGCCGCGGTCGCGTTCCTCGCGAGCGAGGAGGCGAGCTATATGACGGGCCACGTCCTCGACCTCGACGGCGGCTGCAGCGTGGGGGGGTTTTAGAAAAGCAAGCGCGATGGTCCCCGCTCATAGCGCCTTGGCCTTGACGGTCGCCGACGCCTCGCTGGTCTCGGTCGGGAAGGTCACCACGGCGACGAAGCTCTCGTTGAGGAACGTGCGGCAGTTGCAGGCGCCGCCTTCGACGCGATTCCACTCGAGGGTCTGCGCCTCGCCCTCATAGTCGAGCGTGGCCGTCTCGCGGTTGTCGTCGACCGTGATCACGACGCGCACCGATAGGCCATCGGCCTCGTCCACCGTGGCGTCGACCCGCAGACGCTGGTCGGACTGCTCGCGGGCCTCGGCCTCGAGCGGCTCGCCGTCGTATGCCTCCGTGGCCGCCTTGCCCTGAAACAGGGCACACCCGCTCGCGCCGGCGAGCCCCACCACGAGCGCTGCAAATCCTCTCATGTCCCCTCACCTGCTTCCGTGTGAAACCGCCACCGCCGGTCGAATGCCAGCGCGCCGTATCGAAGCCGCGCATGCGCCACGTAGTCGCGGCCCGGCGCCAGCGGCGCCGCCGGCACGAGGAACGCGTCGGCGCGCGCCAATCCCGGATCGGCCGCCGGCGCGACGAGGCGCGTCTCGACGAGGGCCCCGGTCGCCTCTTCGAGGGCGAACTCCAGGACCTCGACGACCGGCTCCGAGGGCGGCTCGTCGCGGGCGATGTAGCGGGGAAAATGCACGCTTACCGGGTAGCCCGGGGCGGCCAGGTCCGGCACCGGGTCGGGCACCTCGCGGGCGGCGCCGAACCGCCGGGGCACCGCCGAGGCGCCGTCGGCCGGCCAGACGACCGGCCTCAGGCCGCCGACGTCGAGCCAGGCGAGGGAGTCCATCACGACCTGCTGGTGGGCCCCGCTCACGTCCGCGTAGCTGAAATACCGAGCCCCCGGCGTCAGCAGGGGGCTGCGGTGGTAGACGGTCGCGAGGTGCGCGCCGAGGACGGCAGCCGGCGGGCCGTTGCCGCCGACCCCCTCGGAGAGCCAGAAGGCGGCGTGGTCGAGCCCGGCGGCATCGGCGCGGGCGCCCAGAGATTCGCCCGTAAACCCCGGTTTTCCTGAGGTTTCCCGGTGACGGTCGCCGAGCGAAACGGCGTCGTTCGCGGCCAGGTAGCCGGCGTGGGCGGCCGCGACGCCCCCGAGTGGCACGAGGCAGAGGAGCGCGGGAGCCGTGGTCGTCGCGCGCAGCCCATTGAGCAGCGCGAGCGCCGCGTCGGCGGCGGCGGTGCCGCAGTGGGACGTCCCGCGCCCCGCAAAGGGATCGGGAAGGCGCAGAAAGCCCTCAGAAAGGCCGCCGCCGCCCGGCTCGTCGACCGCGCCCGCCTCGGGACCGTCGCCTGGCGCGCGGAGCGCGCTCGTCCCACAGCCGAAAAAAACGGCCCCGAGAACGGCGCAGGTCAGGGCCGAAGTCGGCCGCACGGCAGGCTCCCAAGAATGGCTCTTAGTTCGCGATCTTCCTTAGCTTCTAAGCCGGTTCTAGCAAAGCTGACCGAGAGTTGACAGCCAAAGTTTAACGGGTAGTATTGCCGCCACCGCTCACAGGAGGACCCCGCATGGCAAGTGACCGCTCGACGGGAACCAGGTCCATTGGCATCGCTTTAACCTACGACGACGTCCTGCTCCAGCCGCGCCATTCGCTCGTCCTTCCGAACCAGACGAACCTCGAGACGCACTTCACGCGGAAGATCCGCCTGAAGATCCCGCTCGTCTCGGCGGCGATGGACACCGTGACCGAGGCCGGCACGGCGATCGTCATGGCCCAGGCCGGCGGCATCGGCATCATTCATAAAAATATGGACGTCGCCACGCAGGCCTCGCACGTCCGCCGCGTCAAGAAAAGCGAAGCGGGCATGGTGACCGACCCGATCACGGTCTCGCCCGACCAGACCGTCGGCGACGTCGTCGAGATCATGCGCAAGTACAACATCTCGGGCCTGCCGGTCGTCGACCGCGGCGCGCTCGTCGGCATCGTCACGAACCGCGACATCCGCTTCGAGGCCAGCCCCGAGCGCAAGGTCCGGGAAGTCATGACGGCCAACGTCATCACCGCGCGCAAAGGCGTGAGCGCCGAGCAGGCCGTCGCCCTCCTCCACAAGCACCGCATCGAGAAGCTGCCGCTCCTCGACGAGGCGGGCGTCAAGCTCATCGGCCTCTACACCATCAAAGACATCGAGAAGGCCCGGCGCTTCCCCAACGCCTCCAAAGATTCCGACGGCCGCCTTCTGGTCGGCGCCGCGATCGGCGCGGGCGGCGACTTCATGGAGCGCGCCCTGGCGCTGCTCGAGGCGGGCGCCGACGCCCTCATCATCGACACCGCCCACGGCCACAGCCAGGGCGTCCTCGACGCGGTGGCCCGCGTGAAGAAAGAGTACAAGCGCTTCCCCTTCGAGGTGATCGGCGGCAACGTCGCGACGCCCGAGGCGGTCGTGGCGCTCATCGAGGCCGGCGCCGACGCGGTCAAGGTCGGGGTCGGCCCCGGCTCGATCTGCACGACGCGCATCGTGACCGGCATCGGCGTGCCCCAGCTCTCGGCCGTCATGGAGTGCGCCGACGCCGCGCGCCAATACAATGTCCCAATCATCGCGGACGGCGGCATCAAGTTCTCGGGAGACGTCGTCAAGGCGCTCGCGGGCGGCGCTCATACGGTCATGATCGGCAGCATGTTCGCCGGGACCGACGAGGCGCCGGGGGAGCTCATCATTTATCAGGGCAAAAGCTACAAGCAATACCGCGGCATGGGCAGCCTTGGCGCCATGGCGAAGGGCAGCAAGGACCGCTACTTCCAGGGCGACGTCGAGGACAGCGGCAAGCTCGTGCCGGAAGGTATCGAAGGGCGCGTCCCCTTCAAAGGGCCCCTCGCCAACACCCTCCATCAGGTCATGGGCGGCATCCGCTCGGCGATGGGCTACATCGGCGCCGGGACGATCCCGGAGCTCCAGGAGCGCGCCCTCTTCCGCCAGATCACCTCGGCCGGACTCCGCGAATCGCACGTCCACGACGTCTACATCACCCGCGAAGCACCCAATTACAAATTGGATTGAGACCACGATGAACAAAGGCACCGCGCGCCCCCTGGACGAAGGCATTCTGGTCCTCGATTATGGATCGCAGTACACCCTGCTCATCGCGCGCCGCCTGCGCGAGCTCGGCATCTACGCCGAGGTCATCGACGGCCTCGCCCCGCAGGCGCCGGACGGCTTCAAGGCACACGGCATCATCCTCGGCGGCGGCCCCGACTCGGTCTACGAGGCGCACTCCCGCAAGCTCCCGGCCTGGGTCCTGCAAGCGGGCAAGCCCGTGCTCGGCATCTGCTACGGCATGCAGCTCCTCGTCGAGCACTTCGGCGGCACCGTAAGGGCGGGAAAAGGCCGGGAATACGGCCATGCAACCTTGAACCTCGCGCCCGAGATCGCCGGCCCCGCGGGCCGCATCTTCCACGGCCTCCCCGTGCGCCAGACGGTCTGGATGAGCCACGGCGACGACCTCGCCACGATGCCGGACGGCTTCGTCGCCGTCGGCACCTCGGACGCCGGCGTGACCGAGGCGATCGTCCACCGCGAGCTGCCGATCGTCGGCCTGCAGTTCCACCCCGAGGTCGAGCACACCGAGTGCGGCCTCCAGATCTGCGGCAACTTCGCCCGCCAGGTCTGCCGGGCCGAGGTCAACTGGGACGCCGGCAGCATGATGGAGGCGACCCTCACCCACATCCGCGAGTCGGTCGGCAAGGGCGACGTGCTGGTCGCCTGCTCCGGCGGCGTCGACTCCACCGTGGCGGCGGCGCTGCTCGCCAAGGCCCTCGGCCCCGACAAGGTCACCGCTGTGTTCTGCGACACCGGCCTGATGCGCAAGGACGAGGTCGACTGGGTGTCGGGCGCCCTCCGCAAGCTCGGCCTGAACCACCTCGAGGTCCTGCGCTCCGAGGACAAATTCCTCGCCGCCCTCGCCGGCGTCTCCGACCCGGAGGAAAAGCGCAAGCACATCGGCCGCCTTTTCATCGAGGAGTTCGAGGCCTACGCCAAGCGCAACGGCACGCCCTTCACGCACTTGGGCCAAGGCACGCTCTACCCCGACGTCATCGAGTCGGCGGGCCACGGCGCCGGAGCCAAGGTCATCAAGAGCCACCATAACGTCGGCGGGCTCCCGGCCAAGCTCGCGCTGAAGCTCGTCGAGCCGCTGCGCTTTCTCTTCAAGGACGAGGCCCGCCGCTTGGGCGAGCAGCTCGGGCTGCCGCATGACATGGTGTGGCGCCACCCGTTCCCCGGCCCGGGCCTGGCGGTCCGCATCCTCGGCGCCGTCGACCGCGAAAAGCTCCACCTGGTGCGTGAAGCGGACCACGTCTTCATCTCGGCCCTGCGGACGCACGGGCACTATGAAAACGTCTGGCAGGCCTTCGCCGTGCTGCTGCCGGTGAAGTCGGTCGGCGTCATGGGCGACAATCGCACCTATCAGATGACGATCGCCCTGCGCGCCGTCGTGAGCTCCGACGCCATGACCGCCGGCGTCGGCGACCTGCCGATGAGCTTCCTGACGAAGGTCGCCGCCGACATCGTCAACAAAGTCCCCGGAATCAACCGCGTCGTCTACGACGTCACCACCAAGCCGCCGGCAACCATCGAGTGGGAATGAACGAGGGCCGCGAAAATCCGGAGCCCGGAGCACCGCCGGCGGGGCCGTGCCTGGCGCACCTGCACGTCCATTCCGAGTATTCGATCCTCGACGGCGCGATCCGCATCAAGGACCTGCTGAAACGCGTCAAGTCCTTGGGCCACACGGCCGTCGCGGTCACCGACCACGGCAATATGTTCGGCGCGATCGAGCTCTACTCGAAGGCGAAGGACGCCGGCATCAAGGCCATCCTCGGCGCCGAGATCTTCCACCCCGGGACGGCCGCGACGGCCGCCGTGACGAAAGAGCGCGGACACACGCTGCCCCAGGTCGGCGCCTTCCACCTGGTCCTCCTCGCCCGCTCGAACGAGGGCTACGGCAACCTGATGAAGGTCGTCAGCGACGGCTACCTCAAGGGCTTCGCCGGCGGCGAGATCCCGATCGTCCCGGAGGAGTCCCTCGACGCGCGCCCCGGCGGCCTGATCGCGCTGTCGTCGTGTCTGCGCGGGGAGTTCGGCTACCTGGTGGCGGAGCTCCGCAAGCTCTCGGGCGCGGTCCCGGCGCCGCTCCACTTCGCTGCGCCGGAGGGCGACCCCGCCCACCTCGTCGTCGCGGCCCTCGGCGCACACGTGGCCGGGATGCGGGCGCGCTTCGGCGCCGGCTTCTACTACGTCGAGCTGATCAACAACAACATCCCGGATCAAAAGCGGATTTTGCCCGATCTGGTGGCGACGGCGGGGCACTTCGGCCTGCCGCTCGTGGCCTCGGCCGACGCGCACTACGCGACCAAAGACCTGGCCGAGGCGCACTCGCTCCAGCTCGGGATCAAGCACGGCCTCACCATCAGCAAGATCCGCGGGCGCCGCAAAGGCACGCAGTTCCACCTGCTTGACGACGCCGAGATGACGGCGCTCTTCGGCGCCTGGCCCGAGGCCCTGGCGAACACGACCCGTATCGCCGACCAGTGCAACGTCGAGTTCAAGTTCGGCAAATACTACCTGCCGATCTTCTCGACCGGCGAGGCCGAGACGCCGGAGGAAGGCATCGTCCGGATCGCGCGCACGATGCTCGACGAGCGCTTCGTCCAGCTCAAGCGCCTCTACGGCGCGAGCTTCGGCGACGCCAAGGTCCAAGAGTACCGGGACCGCCTGGAATTCGAGCTCAACGTCATCACGACGATGGGCTTCGCCTCCTACTTCCTGATCGTCCAGGACTTCATCAACTGGGCCAAGCGCCAGGACATCCCGGTAGGCCCCGGGCGGGGCTCGGGCGCCGGCTCGCTCGTCGCCTATGCCCTGCGCATCACCGACATCGACCCCCTGCCCTACAACCTCCTGTTCGAGCGGTTTTTGAACCCCGAGCGGATCTCGATGCCGGACTTCGACGTCGACTTCTGCCAGGACCGCCGCGGCGAGGTCATCGACTACGTCACCCAGAAGTACGGCGCCGCCTCGGTCGCCCAGATCGCCACCTTCGGCCGGATGAACGCCAAGGCCGTCATCCGCGACGTGGGGCGCGTGCTCGAGCTCGGCTACGGGCGCGTCGACCGCTTCTGCAAGCTCATCCCGGACGAGATCGGCATCACCCTCGCCAAGGCGATCGAGCTCGAGCCCCGCATCAAGGAGGAGATGGCGCGCGACGACGCCTTGGCCGAGCTGATGCGGCTCGCCAAGCAGCTCGAGGGCCTGGCCCGGCAGACCGGCATGCACGCGGCCGGCGTCGTCATCTCCGACGGCCCGATGGAGAACTACGTCCCGGTCTTCACGCTCCCCGGCGAGCCGGCGCTGATCACCCAGTACGAAATGAAGATGGCCGAGAAGGTCGGCCTGGTGAAGTTCGACTTCCTCGGCCTGAAGACGCTGACGGTGATCCAACGGGCCGTGAAGCTCGTCCGCGCCGCCAAGAAGCCGGACTTCGAGATCGAGATGATCCCGCTGGACGACAAGCGCGTCTACAAGATGATCAGCGACGGGCACTCGGTCGGCGTCTTCCAGCTGGAAAGCGCCGGCATGAAGCAGCTGATCATCAAGCTCAAGCCGAGCTGCTTCGAGGACGTCGTCGCCGTCATGGCGCTCTTCCGCCCGGGCCCGCTCGGCTCCGGCATGGTCGACGACTTCATCGAGCGGAAGCACGGCCGGCAGGTCCTCGAATACCCGCTGCCCCAGCTCGAGCCGATCCTGGCCGAGACCTACGGCGTCATCCTCTACCAGGAGCAGGTGATGAACATCGCCCGCGAGCTCGCCGGCTACTCGCTCGGCGAGGCCGACCTGCTGCGCCGCGCCATGGGCAAAAAAGACGCGGCGACGATGGAGAAGCAGAAGGCCCGCTTCGCCGAGGGCGCCGAGAAGAACGGCGTCGACCCGCAGACCGCTGCCGAGATCTTCGACCTCATGGCGAAGTTCGCGGAATACGGCTTCAACAAATCGCACTCCGCCGCCTACGGCCTCGTCTGCTACCAGACGGCGTTCCTCAAGGTCCATTACCCTGAGGAGTTCATGGCGGCGATCATGACCTGCGACCTGGACAACACCAAGAAGATCGTCCGCTACGTCGACGAGTGCCGGCGCCTGCGCATCAAGCTGCTGCCGCCCGACATCAACCGCTCGCACCTCGAGTTCGACGTCGTCGGCAAGAACGTCATCGGCTTCGGCCTGGCGGCGATCAAGGGCATCGGCGCGCAGGCGCTCGTGCCGCTCATCCGCGCGCGGGACGAGGGCGGGCCGTTCGTGAACTGCGCCGACCTGGCCCGCCGGGTCAACCTCCGCGAGGTGGGCAAGAAGACCCTCGAGCTCCTCGCCCAGACCGGCGCGCTCGACGGCTTCGGCATCGCCCGCCCGAAGATGCTGTCCGTGGTCGGCGACATCACGAGCTTCAGCGACCAGGTCCATTCGGCCCGGACGCAGGGGCAGCGCGGCCTGTTCGACCTGGCGAGCGGGGAGGATGCCGCGGCGGCGAACGAGGACCTGAGCTGGGAGCTCTCCATCGTCGAAAAGCGCGTCGGCGCGCCGACCCCCGAGTGGCTCAAAAAAGAGAAGGCGTTGCTCGGCGTATACATGTCGGGCCACCCGCTCGAGTTCCACCGCGAGGACGTCAAGGCCTTCGGCCGGATCACCAGCGCCGACCTGGCCAAGGGCCTCGGCCGGAAGGTGTCGATGGTGGCCATCCTCGCGATGGTCAACGAGCGCCTGACCAAGACGGGGAAACGCATGGCCAGCGTGCGCCTCGAGGACGAGCACGGCGCCGTCGAGGCGGTGATGTTCGAAAAGGAGATCCCCGCCGAGTTCCCCGACACGGGCACGCTCGTCGTCGCGACGGGCTCCGTCGACGAGCGCTACGACGGGTCGATCAGCTTCCGCCTCGACCGCGTCCTGGCGCTCGAAGAGCTCCGCCAGGAGCACGTCAAGTCGGCGACGGTGCGCCTCGTGCCGCCCTTCAAACGCACGGTGGTCGGGGCCGAGGTCCAGAGCTGCGTGCTGGAGCTCAAGAAGCATCTGGACGACCACCGCGGCGACACGCCGCTCAAGCTGATCCTGGTCTACGAGGACTGCCACGTCGCGCTCGCCCTGCCGACGAAGATGGTGAACCTGACGGACAAATTCCTCCACGGGCTGCGCACGCTGCCGTTCGCCGATGCGCAGGTGGAGTTCCAGCTGTTCCCGCGCTCGCAGGCCGCAGCCGAGCCGCCGGGCCACTGACCGGCACGGGTTCAGGTTCGGATCGTTAATTGCATTTTCGAGCTTCATCTCGACTCCATCTTTTTGCTTAAAAAAGGGGACATTGCTGATGAGAACGAAGCTGATTTTCGCGGCCGCGCTGTTGGCCGCGCCCGCCGTCGCGCAGGCCCATCCGGACCCGCGGATCGACAGCGCGACGGAATATCCGGCGGTGGCGGCGCGGTCCGACGACAAGTCCGTGCTGCTGCCGGCGCCGGCGACGCGCTACAGCCGGGAAGGCGACGACGTCGCCGTGGTGTTCGGGCTCGTCGCGACGGACGTGCGCTACGAGGCGATCGATTTGCCGCCGGGTCTGACGATCGACGCGGCGACCGGCGCCGTGAACGGCCATTTCGGCAAGGATGCCGGCGGCCAATACGTCGTAACGCTGCGGGCGACGAGCGCGACCCTGGTCGAGACGATCACGTTCACCTGGGTGGTACTCGACGTGACGCTGCCGCAAATCGTGTCACCCGGGGTCATCGTCAGCCTGGGGGGCGACCGGATCGACCTGGCGCTTCAGGCGAGCGACCCGGACGGCGATCCGGTGACGTTCTCGGCGACCGGTCTGCCGGTGGGACTGACGATCGACCGGACGACGGGCCGCATCACCGGACAGCTCCTCCCGCACGCGCTCCGAACGACCTACTACCTGACCGTGGCGGCCTCGGACGGGCACACCATGGGCGGCGAAGTCTTCACCTGGGTCGTGCTGCCTAACCTATCGCTTTGAACTCGAAGGCGCGCACTTCGTGATCCCGCCGTCCTGAGGGCCGTGTTACCCTGGGCGGATGAACCAGGGCCTCGACTCCGAAGAGCGCCAAAAGCTCACGCTGATGCGCGCCGCGGCGTTCGCCAACCCTTTTAGCGCCGAGCGCGACGAGCTCGACTACAAGATCGCCGGGCTGCCGCGCAAGGTGAGCAACGACCAGCTCATGACGACCGTCAAGGACGTCGTGAGCGCGCTGCTCAAGGACCTGGGAAAACGTGGGAAAGCCGCGCTCGGCGGCCTGCACGGCGACGAGCGGGCGCTGGTCAAGGCGACGGTGATGTTCAACTGCTTCCACCGCTACGAGGCCGTGTTCGACCGCTTCATCCAGGAGCAGCTCCGCGCCGGGGACCAGGAGATCGCCTGCGCGTTCGGCGAGGAAGTGCTCGGCGACCTGGAAGGCGCCGGCTTCGGCGCGGCCGAGGCGGAGCGCGCCTTCGCCATCTTCTTCCAGCTGCGGCGCGCCTACTTCTTCATCGCCCGAAGCCTCGCCGGGACGAGCCCGTCGATGAACACGCTGCGGAAACAGCTGTGGAACAACGTCTTCACCTTCCACGCGCCCTGGTACGAAAGCTTCCTCTATAAACGGATGGAGGACTTCTCGACGCTCCTGCTCGGCGAGACCGGGACCGGCAAGGGCACCGTCGCGGCGGCGATCGGCCGGAGCAACTACATCCCGTATGACCGGGCGAAGAAGCGCTTCAAGGAGAGCTTCACGCAGGCGTTCGTCGCCATCAACCTGTCGCAGTTCCCGGCCTCGCTCATCGAGTCGGAGCTCTTCGGCCACCGGAAGGGCGCCTTCACCGGCGCCGTCGAGCACCACGCCGGCGTGTTCGCGCGCGGCAGCCCCCACGGCGCGGTCTTCATCGACGAGGTGGGCGACGTCGAGCCCTGGGTGCAGGTCAAGCTCCTGAAAGTCCTGCAGGAGCGGGTCTTCAGCCCGGTGGGCTCGCGCGAGAAGACGCGCTTCGAGGGGCGGGTGATTGCGGCGACGAACAAGGACGTGGACGAGCTGCGGGCGCGCGGCGAGCTGCGCCACGACTTTTACTACCGTTTCTGCTCGGACGTGATCACCTTGCCGCCGCTCCGGCAGCGGCTCGCCGAAGACGCGGGCGAGCTCGACCTGCTGCTCGCGCACGTTGTCGAGGCGACGCTCGGGACCGAGGCCGTGACGCTCGTGCCGACGGTCCGCGCGCACCTGGAGAAGGCGCTGCCGCGCGGGTACTCGTGGCCGGGTAACATCCGCGAGCTCGAGCAGGGCGTCCGGCGGGTGCTGCTCACCGGTGCCTACACGGGCGACCTGCGCCGCGCCGCCGCCGCGCCGGCGGGGCCTGCCGGCGCGACGCCGACGGCGCACGAGGTGCTGGCGGCGCATTGCCGCAAAGTCTACGCCGAGCGCGGCACCTACGAGGAGACGGCGCGCGCCCTCGGCCTCGACCGGCGCACGGTCAAGAAGTACGTGGAGTCTTGAGGGCTTGCTTTTCTTTGGCGGGGCCCAGTTTTCGCTTGCCGAGCGCCCGGGCGTTGCGGCACTCTAAGTCTTCTGTTGGGGGCATAGCTCAGTTGGTAGAGCGTTGCGTTCGCAATGCAAAGGTCAGCGGTTCGATCCCGCTTGCCTCCACCAGAAAAAACAGCCACTTAGCGCCTATTCTGCACCTCGGGTGGTAAGCAAAAGTGGTAAGTCTTGTAACACAGGGCTTACGCGCCATGTCGTCCTTGCCGAAACCATAACTGGAGGCAGGGCTTTTTTATGGCGTCATGGAAGCGTTACCCGCACGGCATCGTTGTTTTCACGTCTAAGGGCGGGAGGCAGCGAAAATTGCCGCGACCTGAGACCTACCACCTGGATAGCCAACCCGACCACAACATCGAGGCATGGGGTCCGGATCCGTCGCCCGCCGCATGAAGAAATACGGGATTCGGTCGAAGCTCAAACGGAAATTCAAGGTAACGATGGAATTCGACCACAAGCTGCCGGCTCGAAGCTCCGTCGTGAAATGCAGAAATATTACGCCATTTTCCTTGTGATTCCTGGCGATTACCCCGACCCATCGAGGCCCGCCGCCGCCTTGCCGATACGAAACTCATAGGCCCGATCAAGGTTCTAAGTGGGGGGTACGCTTTGAGTCGTCCAGCACGAGCGCGCAAGGAATCCGGCCCCGACCGTTCATCGATGCCAAACGCGGAAGCCGGTGCCCGCGGCACTAAGCTGCGCTCGACCGCCGCCCGACTTGGCATGCTGGGCCTCCTGGCCCTCGCCTTGACCCACTGCGACGAGCCGGCGCCCAGCCGACAAAAGGGCGCGAGTCACGGCGATGACGCCAAGCACGACGACACGAAAGAGGGCGGATCCGGCAGAGGCGACAAGGGGTCGGGGTCGTCCAAAAGCGGCGGCAAGGCCTCGATTTCGGGGTCAGGAGAGCGGGCGTCGTCGGGCAGCGACGGCAGCGCGATCGATCTGGGAAGCGACGGCAACGCTAACGCCGCGTCCGCTTCGGGTAGCGACCTTGCCACGGAGGTGACGGAGTCCGTCTATCCCACACTTGGGTACAGCGCGTCCGGCTACACCACCTATAAGATGGACAAGCACCTAGACATGGTCTCGACCTCCGAGTGCCATCTGTCGCAGAGCGAGCTCTCGATCAATACCCTGACGGCGCATATCTCCTGCGGCAACCTGAACCACTGCGAGCAGGACGATGTCGATGCCCGCGTCCAGAAACACTCGATCGGCACCAACACATACGTGCGCACGCCACCCGACCAGTCGAAGGCCTTAGTCGACGCCCACGGCGCGAAGCCGAGCTACGCGATCTTCGCGAACGGCCTCAACCCCAAGAACGGTTATCACTTCGTGTTCGACCATCCGATCCCGGTCTTCCCGCTGCCGGCGGCCCTGGCCCGCTACAAAGCTCTCGACGCCGGACCCTCGGTCTGGACCACGTCGGTCACCTCGGACCGCGGCATCCCGACCGTCGCGATGGGCGACGACGCCCCGGAAATGCCGGACTTTCCCAACCTCCCTGGGTTCCCGGGCGGCGCCGACTTTCCCGGCGGCGGCGAAGGCTTTCCCGGACAAACGAAGAAGCAATTCCAGATGACGACGACCGTCACCAAGGCCCAGGTCGACGCCAGTCACATCACGATCACGTTTCTCAACGAGATTCCGGGCGACGACCAACGCCTGATCTACAAGTACCTGGAGCACCCCCGCTCGGCCGTCTTCACCATCGACATCGAGCGGACGATCATCGAGAGTATCCAGATGACGAGCTGGGGCAACGGCGATAAATCGACGGAGCCCGAGGAAACGGTCCTTCTCTTCAAACTATGCTCGAAGAAGACCGGGGCCGACGTCGCCACCTATCCTTGCCAGTAAGCAGGTGGCCGCCTGGCCAAAGCGCGCGCTCATCTGCTCGACGAAATCGTCCAGGCACTGCTTGAATTCCGGCACCTGCGCCACGGGGATGGTCGTGATCAAGGCCTCGAACTTGCGGTGCGCGACGGCCTGCTCGTCGATCGCCGCCTGGGCGCGGCCGAGGATCTGTTGGTGAAAGCTGTGCGCGGTCTTCGACGGCAGGTTGGCAAGGACTTGATAAGGGGGCTTCGAGGCGACGAGGGTCTTGGCCGGCCTCGCGCAGCATGCGGACGCGGATCAGCCGCGCGTCGGCGTGCTGCGCGGTCTGCACCGGGAGTCCAAGTCTTTCGGCGAGCCACACGGGCCACTGGCGGGCGATGAACCGCGCCGGCGGCTGGGCCCCGTCCCCGCGCTTCGGCCATAGAGCCTTGTGGACGACGACCGGGACCATGATCGTCTGGGGCGGGTGCGATGCCGAGGTGGCCACCGGGCAGTGCCTGAACTATCTGGGCGACGGCGGCATCTACGGTCCCGCCACCGTTCAATGGACGAAAATCGAGGCCTCGTCGGCGTCACCGGAAGGCCGCCGCGGCCACGTCGCCGTCTGGACGGGCGCGAAGTTCCTGGTGTTCGGCGGGGACGTCGACGGCGAGCCGCGGCGCGACGGCGGGATGTTCGATCCCGCCGCCGACACCTGGACGGTGTCAGTCCAGGAACTCGGGGCTGAAGCTCGCGAGCCGGACCCTGATCACGTCGGCCCCGAAGGTGATGACGACGGTCGCCGCGACGCCGGTGCCTTCGAGCGAGCAGCTCGAGACGTCCTCGTTCCTGGCGATGTGGGCCTTCATCGCCGCGATCGCCTCGGCCGTGCCGGCCGTCTTGAGCTGCTCGAAGAGGTCCATGGTGTCGAGCTTGCCGCGGTTGCAGGCGTAAAGGCCCGACCCGTCGCCGGTCGCGGTGGAGGCCGCCGGCGCGAACGGCGTCGCCGCGTTGATCTCGGCCTTCAGGCTGCCGTCGCAGGCCTTCGGGTTGTCCGGGTCCATGGAGACCACCGCCGAAAGGTCGCTGAAGGCGAGCTTGACGCGCTCGCCGTTCTCTTCGTTCGTCGCCCAGACGCCGAGCGCCGGCCACTTGTCGCAGGCGAAATGGTGCCAGTGCCAGGGCTTGCCTTTGGCCCAGGTGTTGACGGCGCCGACGACCCGGTCCCACTCGTCGCCGAGGCGGCAGCGGACGACGGTCTCGAGCTTCGCCATCTTGCCTTTCATGTATTGAACCTGCTCGGCGGCGGCTTCGGGCGAATCGGTCGCGGCGATCGGCCGGTCGTCGAAACACCACGGCCAGACGCCCTGGTCGACGGGCGGCTTGGCGGCGGGAAGCTGGGTCGGTACCTCGACGGGGAGCATCGGCGAGCCCGTGCCCGTCGCCGTGCCCGTTCCTTGCGGATGCGGCGGCGGCTGCTGGGCGATGCCGCAGCAATCATCGGCCGGCTTTTGCTTGCCCGGGACGACGATCTCCTGGCCGCCGGTGCTGTCCAGGATGATCGGAAAGGCGACGTCCACCGCGCGGCGGGAGTCGAAGTTGAGGTGCTTCATCGCCACGCCGCCTTGGGTCGTCACCGAGACCTCGTAGTGGCGGCCGGCGGCGACGTAGACCGTGAAGATATTGGAGTGGTCGCTGTGCTTCTTCAGCGCGTCGAGGGCGACGTAGCCCTTCTTGCCGCCCATCGCCAGCTTGCGCACGGCGACCGTGGCGCCGACGGCCGGATTCTGGTCGGCGTCGAGGATCGTGATCCGCCAGCGCGAGATCGGCGGCGCCTTCACGAAGCCCTTCCAATCCTGGCCTTCGCACCAGTCGCCCTTGCCCTTGGCGTCGGGCGCCGCGGCGGCGGTCGCGACGTCGGACGCGAGGGTCTGGACGTTCGCCGCGGTGTCGTCGCCCTCGACCAGCGCGAAGCCGTGCCCGGTCATCTGGGCCGCGGTGTCGGGTTTGATTTTGTCGGCGCCCGCGGGGCCCTCGGCCTTGGCGTCCTTCGCTGGCCCTTGGCTTTTGCCCGGCGTGCTCGACTGGGCGCAGCCCGCGATGAGGGCGGCAAACGCGACGCAAAGACCCACGCTTTGGAACTTCATAGGATGACGCCTCCTGGAGATCCCCCCGTATCGGCAGAATCCGGGCGGAGCCTGAATCCCGGGAAAGAGCCCGGATAGACGGTGAAAAGACCGCGCCTTAGGTCGTCCGACGCGCCGCCCGCGCCCGTCACTTGGCCTTTTTTTTCTTCTTTTTCCCGCCGGCCGCCGACTTGCCGGACGCGGCCTTGCCCTTGACGCCCTTACCCGTGACCGACACGCAGGTCTTGGTGAACATCCCGCCCTCTTTCATGTAGACGGCGTTCTGAATGTAGTCGGTCTTGCTGTTCTTTTGGGCGTTGAGGGTGGCCTCGTCGATCATCCCGACGAAGTTGCCCTTCTTCGCGGCGGGCGGGTCCCCGATGCAGTAACGGCCGCTGACGGCGGCGCCGGCCTTGGCGCCCGAGGAGGGCGGGCCGTCCTCGGTCATCGACGCGTAAGGCGCCTCCAGGATCTTGTAGGAAAAGCAGCCGGTCGCCAGCAGGGCGGAGGCGGCGAGGACGACGGCGGCGGCGGCGCGGGCGGGAGTTTTCATTTGAACCCGTTCCCCGTGACGACGAGGCAGACGCGGCGGTAAACGAGGATGTTCAGCGCTTCGCGGTCGACCGAGGCGGTCGTCAGATAGCGCAGGCCCTGCTCGGAGTGCGCGCGGGCGAGCGCCTTGTTGATGCTTAAATCCTGCTCGGAGCGGCCGAAGCCGAACACCGTCGTCGCGCAGTCCTTGGCCTCGGTGAAGCCCAAGGATTTCCCCGCGCCCCCGTCGGAAGTGAGCGCGAGGAAGTTCACGGCGTTCGCGTCCTTGTAAACCGTACAGCCGCTCGCGAGGGCGGCCAGGCCGGCGGCGATGAGGGTGCGGCACCGGGCCGGCGAGATTTTCATCAGAAGGTGTTCAGCGCTTTGGTGATCGGGCCGAGCGCCTCGAGGAAGCGCGCCTGCTTGGAGTCGAAGTCCTTCTGGTTGGTCATGACGCCGTTCTTGAACTGCGCGTTGATCTCGGTCGAGAACGAGGCCGCGATGTCCGGTCCGATCTTGGCGTACATGTCGAAGCCGACCATGTTGAGGTCGACGCCGCCGACGGTATTGCTCACCGGGTTGACGACGATCGCGTGGGTGCCGTCGCCGATGCCGAGCGTGAACTGGGACTCGCTCGGCACGACCCGCAGCACGTCCGTCCCCATCTCGATCGCGAGGGTCTGGATCATCAGGTGGAAGTTCGCCTTGTCCGCCGTGGTCGCGGCGAAGTTGGCGCCGGCCTGGATGGCGCTGTTGACGCGGCGCTTGACGGCGTCTTTCAGGCGGCCGAACCAGCCCTTGTTGGCGTTGGTGATCGGGATCGCCTCGATGAACTCGAAGCGGAAGACGCCGTTGATGGTCGGATAATGGCGGCCGATCGAGCCGGAGGCCAGGTCGGTGGCGCACTGCGTGGTGCACTGCGTGATGACGCGGATGTCGCCGTCGACGTTCATGCGGCCGAAGGTGATCTTGGCGACCGGGCGCTTCGCCTCGGTGCCGCCGAAGCTCGCCGACGCGGCGATCGCCATGGCGGCGGGCTCGGCCGAGTTGAAGCTCAGCTGGGGGACGTAATCCATGATCGTCTTCTGCACGACTTTGTCCGCCGCCGGCAGCGCGTCGTAAGCGGCACCCTGCTCGCCGACCGGTCCGCCCATGCCCGGGCCCGGGCGCAGGATGACCCGCATCGAGGGCGTCACGCCCTGATCACCGTAAGTCATGGAAACGGCGAGGTACATCGGCAGCCAGGCCTTCGCCGGGTCCTTGGTCGCGTCGACGTAAGTGTCGCGGGCCACCTTGTAGAGGTTTTTCGACTGGGCCGTGGCCTCGTCGATGGCGGCGAAGTCGTCGATCTGGTCGTAGAGGTCGAGGACTTTATCGTACTCTTTGGCGTCGCCGATGCGGGCCGCCTGGAGGAGCAGGCCCGTCAGGTTCATGCCACTTTCGCGGAGCTTGCCGGCGATGCTGGCTGGGTCGGGCTCGGGCAGGTCGGTGCCGGCCGGAACCGTCAGGATCTCGTAAGTCAGCGTGCGCTGTTGGCCCTGCGCCAGGCCGGCGATGGTTTCAGAGAAGGGGCTGCCGAGGCGGGAAAACAACGGCAGCTTGCGGATGTCGAAGCCCAGGATCCAGGGGTCGCTCTTGGCGCGGGACTCGAACTGGGCGACGAGGTATTTCTCGTAGTTGACGTTCGACATGAACGTCTCGTTGAGCGCCGTGTTCACGTCCTGGATCGTCTTGATCACGAAGGCGAGCGGCGTCGCGCCGCCCGGGTCCTTGCCGGCGAGGCGGCCGTAGGTGATGCGGCCCAGGTTCAGGTTCACCGCGCGCTCGACGGCGCTGGCGAAGCCGTCGGCGACCGCCAGCTTCTGCTGCTGGGTCGCGCCCGGGTCCTCGCCGATCACCAGCACGCGTTTATACTGCGCGGCGCCGAGCGCCGGGCTCGCCGCGCACAAGGTCAGGCCGATACACGCGGCACAGAAACGCAGGGTCGTCGAAACGTTCATCGCTCGAGCCTTCCTTCGCGGAAACTTTTGGAGGGGGGGCCTTTGAGGATCAGGGCATCGCGACGTCGATCATCCACTGCTGATTGTCGCCGCCGTGGCATTGCGGGGCGAAGTACACCCGGCGGCCGTTGGCGTTGCCGTTCGGCGACTTGGCGTTGCCGTAGTCGATGTCCAGGCATTTCGCGTTGCCGTAGAGGCCGTTGTGGATCTCCACGTAGCCCATGCCCTGCGCCGGCTCGACCGGGTTCGGCTGGCGGCCGAAGCTATAGGTCTGGTTGTAGTGCAGGTGGCAAGGCGACATGTAGACGTAGCCGGTCTTCTTCTCGTTGTTACCGGTGTGCGTATCCACGCATTTCTGCGGGTTCGCGGCGCTGCGGAAGGAGACGTTGCCGTCGACTTTATCGAGGAAGAAGCGCTGGTTCTGGCCCATGTGGCAGGGGTGCGAGTAGAGGATCGCGCCGTTGATGTCCGGGACGTCGAGGCAGCGGCCGCCGTATTTGCTGCGGATCACGTAGCCGTTGGCGGCGGCGTAGTCGTCGACGCGTTTCTTCTGCTCGGCCGCAGGGTCGTACGGGGGCTCGATCTCGGCGACCTCGTTGGTGTCGATCGCGTGGAAGGCCGAGGCGACGAGCGCGTCGACGATGGCGAACGACGGGACCTCGGAGATCTTGTTGATGTCACGGCCGTATTGCGTGCTGGTGTCGGGCATCGCGAAGGCCATGTCGAAGTGCCCGAGGCGCAGGACGGCGGTCAGGCGGGCGTCGACGCCGGCCGGCACCGCGCCCGGCGGGATGACGGCGTGCTCGAGGGCGACCATGCCGTCGGAGAGCGGGAAGCGCTGGTAGATCGGCATCAGCAGCTGGTTGGCGAGGTCGCCGGCGCCAAGCTTGGTACCGCCGTCGTCGGAGCTCAGGCGCGGGAGGAAGCGCAGGTTCGCCGGGTCCTGCACGCCGGCGACTTGCGCGATCTCGAGCTTTTCGCCCATCGACCGCTTCTGGGCGTCGTTGCGCGAGAGGGCGAAGCTGGCGGTCTTGAGCGTCCCGGTGAGGTACGCCGCGCGCGCTTGCGGACTCAGCCATTCGGCCGGCCGCATGACGGCCTTGTAGGCGGCGTCCTCCATCGTCTTGACGCCGATGACGTTGAGGTGGCCGGCGACCCGGTCGAAAGCCTTCTTCACCTGCGCATCGGCGACGAGCGCCGGCAGCGCGCCGCCCATCGGGCTCGCGACGGTCATCAGGAGGTTCGTCCGGTTCCGCAATTTGACGGCGGCCTCGGCGTCGCCCGCCATCGCGTTGAGGACGATCGGCCCGGCCATGCCGTAGGCCCAGATCACGAGCGCGTCGCCGTCGCCGATACCCGCGCCGAACGCCGCCTGCGCCTCCTGCGTCGCCGGGTCGAGGCCGGCGGCGCCTTTGAGCTTGATCTCCTTGACCGGCGTGTCGGGGCTCTTGGCCAGCTCGGCCTTGACGGCGCCCATCAAACCTTCGGTGATTTCCGCGTCTTCCGCCGTCGCGATGACGAAGACCTGGCGCAGCCCGTTTTCCTTCAGGGTGCGCGCGTGCGCCTTGATGGTGCCGAGGAGCTCGCGCGGCGCCTCGTCGAGCTTCGGGTAATCGGCCGCGCCCTTGCAGGCCATGAACGTGTAGGTCGGGAGGGTGACCCATTCCTCGAGCTTGTCCCAGCTCATTAGCCCGCCCGTGGCGACGGCTTTGAGCGAGTCGACGAGGTCGCCGCGGAACTGCTTCCACGAGGTCTTCTTGCGCCCCGGCGAGCCGGTGACGACGTAGCGCGCGGCGTGGGCGCAGCCGGCCGCGGGCACGTCGGCGGCCGCGAGGCGCGCGGCGAGCTTGCGGGTGAACTGGCCGGTGGGCTCCGGACCGAAGTCCTTGAGGCCGGACGTGACGGACGGGTCGGCGGCGGCCTCCGTCTCGT
>JAYVWD010000498.1:0-3218 GCA_043786345.1 Pseudomonadota bacterium | reverse complement strand
CCGGAGCGAGCTGATCCACTCGCGCTCCTTGTGCAGCGCGTTCTTGTAGCCGCGTGGCCACGGCAGCCCGCCGTTGATCGGCCCGTGCACGTAGGGTACGCCGGCGCGGCGGCAGTGCGCGGCGAGCGGCCCCGAGTTCGCCGGGCTCACGGGCGTCACGCGGTGGACGACGTCCCACTCCTTCGCCGCGATGCGCGCGCCGAGGGACTTCCACACCAGGTGCTCGAAGTGCCAATAGATCGGCACCCGGAAGGCCGTGTAGCTCGCCTTGCCCCACTGGTCCTTGAAGATCCGGTGCAGGGTCCAGGCGTGAAAGCGGTCGATCCAGCCGTGGTCGATGTACGTGACGTCGGCGGCGGGCCACGGCGCGCGCCCGATCGCCGCGCGGTTCCACCCGTGCGTGACGAGGTGCACGTCGCAGTGCGGCCGGAGCGCGAGCGCGTGATTCCAGCCGACGAGCGGGACACTGTACCATTCGGGGTTGCAGAGCTGCGCAACGACCAGAGTCTTCAGGCGCCGGGTCATGGACTCTTCCGCTCAGTGGCCTGCGTGCTGTCCGCCGCAGAGGTGCTTCCGCTTGATCCTGATGGTCTTGCCGCTTTCGGTCTTGATGACCTTGACGTTGCCCGCGAGCGCGTCGGCGAGGCTCCGGCCGGTGAGGCCCAGGCCCTGCGCGGCCCCTTGGTAGTTCTGCTTCCAGTCGGTGAAGAGCCGCGCGGTCTGGTCGAAGTGGTCGCTCACGACCCCTTTGAGGCGCAGGAGCTGCTCGCGGCGCTCGCCGTTCGAGGGGTGCGAGTCCTGGGGGAAGAGGTAGGCGATGAGGTAGTCTTTGTCGAGCTGGAACTTCTCGCCGTCGCCGAGCTGCGCGGCCGTCTTCGCGTCGCCGCCGTTCTGCGCGTCGACCGCGTCGCCCGTCGAGAGGAAGCCGGAAAGGGACTCGACGTAGGTGTCGGTCGGCATCCCGGCGTGGCCGCAGATCTCGGCGCCGATGATGTCGGCCTCCGACTCCTGGCGCTTGGTGAACTTGGACAGGCGCGGCTCGACGCCTCTCCACGCCTTCGCCACCTCGGCGTAGGCGCGGGCGTCGTGGGTGTACGTGCCCGCCGCCTCGTCGAACTGCTTTTTCAGGAAGGCTTCGCGCCCGTCGTAGAACTTCGCGAGGTCGTTGGCGATGTCGGTGGTCGTCTGGAAATCGACCGACTTCATGCTGTGGTTGCGCGCCGAATGCCCGAGCTCGTGGCAGAGGACGGCGAGGAGCTGCATGTTGTCCGCGGCGCTGATCGTGCCGGAGTTGATCGTGACGTCCTGGAACGCCCCGGCAAAGGCGTTGACCTGCTGGTCCTCGGCGATGTGGACGACGATGTGGCGCCCGGGCAGGAGCGCCTGGAGGCCCATCGCCCGGTTGAGGAAGTCCTCGGTGAAGCGGCGGTACTTCTCGAAGTTCTGCGTGTAGGTACCGGGCGTATCCTGAAATTCGGGGTCGCGGTATTTCTCGACGATGGGGCGCAGCTTGTCGGCGTCGTTGCTCGAGAGCAGGTAGCTCTGCGGCGCGTCGTTGGTGGCGCCGGCGCCCGGGCCGTTGGTGCCCGCCGGGCCGCCGCCCGTGCCGCCGCCGCTGCTCTTGCCGCCGCCGCCCGGAAGCGCATCGGCGCCGGTCTCGACCCGGCGTTCGCCTTTGCGAAAGCCTTCCGACTGGCTCGCGTCGACGGTTTGAACCTTTTGCTTGCACGCCTGGCTCGCGGCAACGAGGCCGAGACCCAGGACGAGGGAAATGATTGGCCGGCGCACGCAGGCACCCCCCGAAGAAAGGCCCAGAAAAAATCAATGTCCCGTGAATACCGGGCTTTTCGGCTCTTTCGGGGTTTTACTTGACCGTCAACACGTCGCCGGCGGAATAGGCCGTGAATTCAGGGGCATACATCGACTCGACGGTCGCCGGCCCGACGCGGAATTTACCCCTCATGTTGGCGCGCAGGCGGTACTTGAAGGTGTATTGCCCGGCCGGCAGGTGCTCGAAGAAGAAGTTGCTGCCGCTGTCCCGGAACTCCTCGTAGTAGGCGAGGCCTAAGTCCCATTTGTAGCGCGAGACCGCGTTCTCCGGCTCGAGCCCGGCGGCGCGCGGGTCGCGCAGGTGCACGTACTCGGCCTCGTGCTTCGCGGTGAGGGCGAGCTGCACTTCGACCTGGTCGCCCGGCGATAGCTCGGCGCCATCGGCGAGCGGCTTGAGCGTCGCCCCCTTGCCGCTCGTGTCGCGGAGGAAGTAGCGGCGCTCGACGGTGAAGAAGTCGCCGCGGGCCTCTTTCGGGAGCTGGTCGGTCGAGAAGTGCCAGGTCGCCGACGCGAAGAGCACGCCCTTCGTCTCCTTCGTGACCTTGATGTCCGCCATCTCCTTCGGCTTGATGTCCGCATGCTCGACGACGAGCTGCGCCTTGCCGGTGTAAACGTCGGGCGCGAAGGTGAAGGTCTTGGCGATGCCGCCGACGGTCACCTTGGCCTCCTCTTTGGTCCCGAGCGCGCCGGCCTTTTTGAGGTAATGCACGAGCGAGTAGATGACCTCGGCCGTCGCCTTCGTCGACTTCCAGTGGTTGAGTTTTTTATTGAGAAAGAGCCAGGAGACGAGGCCGCCTTCCTTCGGATGCCCGGGCTCGACCTCGCCGAGGGCGCGCAGGATGAAGGCGTGTGACTCGATCGTGTCGTTGTACCAGAGCCAGGAGCGGTCCTCCGGCTGCCAGTAGGTGCCGAGGTCCTTGTCGGACTTGGCCGAGTCCATGATGCTGTCCATGACGAGCTTCGCGTCCGCGCCGCGCTTCATCCGCTTGAGGGTGAGCGCCAGGTAGGCTTTGAGGTACGGCGAGTGCTGCTTCCAGTGCTTCCACGAGTGCGCGAGGATCGCCTCGCGCTCGGCGGGCTTGAGCGCGTCGCCCGTCCAAGACGCGTCGGGGTAGGCCGAGGCGACGTAGTTGAGGAAGGTGAGGTACTCCCAGCAGCAGTCCGTCGCGATCATCTCCTGCACATGGTTTTTGCGGAACTGCCCCGCGAGCCAGCCCCAGGCGCGGGTGACCATGTCCTTCGGGACCAAGGCGCCGAACTCGGTGGCCTTGGCGAAACCGTGCATCAGATAGAGCGTCATGTACTCGGACGGCGGCCCGCCGGGGAACCAGGGGAAGCTGCCGTCGCCGTACTGCGCTTTCCGGAGCTTGGCCAGGGCCGATTCCCGC
>JAYVWD010000497.1:0-1714 GCA_043786345.1 Pseudomonadota bacterium | reverse complement strand
CTGGGCCCCGAGCTCGTCGGCATGGTGACGGGCGACGCGACGGTCAACGGCAACGCCCCGATCATCTGCTGCACCGCCGAGATCCTCTCGAACCTCGTGCTGCGCGAGGGCGCCACGGCGCCCGTGGACGACGTCGTCATGGACGAATTCCACTACTATTCGGACCGGGAGCGCGGCGTCGCCTGGCAGATCCCCCTGCTGGCCATGCCGAAGGCGCGCTTCATGCTGATGTCGGCGACGCTCGGCGACATGGAGCTCTTCGAAAAGGGCCTCACCGCCCTCACCGGGCTCCCGACCGCCGTCGTGCGCTCGGTCGACCGGCCGGTGCCGCTCACCTTCATCTACCAGGAGACGCCGCTGCACGACACCGTGCAGAACCTCGTCCTGAAGGGCAAGGCGCCGGTCTACCTGGTCGCCTTCACCCAGCGCGAGGCCTCGGAGGAGGCCCAGAACCTCATGAGCGTCGAGCTCTCGACCAAAGAGGAAAAGCAGAGGATCGCCGCCGAGCTCGACGGCGTGCGGTTCACCAGCCCTTTCGGCAAGGAGATCTCGAAGCTCGTGCGCCACGGCGTCGGCCTGCACCATGCCGGGCTCTTGCCCAAATACCGCCTGCTGGTCGAGCGCCTCGCCCAAAAGGGCCTGCTGAAGGTGATCTGCGGCACCGACACCCTGGGCGTCGGCGTCAACATCCCGATCCGCACCGTGCTCTTCACCAAGCTCTGCAAGTATGACGGCGAGAAAACCGGGCTCCTGAGCGTCCGCGACTTCCAGCAGATCGCCGGGCGCGCCGGCCGCAAGGGCTTCGACGACCAGGGCACCGTCGTCGCCCAGGCCCCCGAGCACGTCATCGAAAACCTCCGGCTCGAGGCCAAAGCCGGCGGGGACGCGAAAAAAGCCCGGAAGGTCGTCAAGAAAAAGCCCCCGGAGAAGGGCTTCGTGCTCTGGACCAGGGAAACCTTCGAGCGCCTGATCAGCAGCCAGCCGGAGCCCCTGTTGTCGCGCTTCCTGGTCTCGCACGGCATGCTGCTCAACGTCCTCTCCCGCCCAAGCAAGGGCTGCGAGGCGATGCGCGCCCTGATCCGCGACTCCCATGAGACCGACGTCGCGAAGCAGCGCCACCGAAAGCTCGCCTTCCAGATGTTCCGCTCGCTGATCGAGCGCAAGATCATCGAGTTCTCGGGCCGGGACCTCCGCGTCAACCTGAACCTGCAGGAGGACTTCAGCCTGCACCACGCCTTGTCGCTCTTCCTGCTCGACACGGTGAAGGAGATCGACCCCTACAGCCCCGACTACGCGCTCGACATCCTGACCCTCGCCGAGTCGATCATCGAGGATCCCGACCTGATCCTGCGGAAGCAGCTCGACCGCATAAAGACCGAGCGCATGTTCCAGATGAAGGCGGAAGGCATCGAGTACGAGGAGCGGATCGCCGAGCTCGAGAAGCTCGAATACCCGAAGCCGAACCGGGACTTCATCTACGACAAGTTCAACGCCTTCGCCGCCCTGCACCCCTGGATCGGCCAGGAGAACATCCGCCCCAAGTCCGTGGCCCGCGAGATGTACGAAAACTTCATGACCTTCCCGGAGTACATCCGCGAGTACGACCTGCAGCGCTCCGAGGGCCTGCTGCTCCGCTACATGTCGGAGGTCTATAAAGTCCTCGTGCAGACCGTCCCCGCCACGGCGAAGGACGACGAGATGGAGGCGATCGTCG
>JAYVWD010000496.1:0-3379 GCA_043786345.1 Pseudomonadota bacterium | reverse complement strand
CGGAGAAAAGCTTGGCGCCGCCGTTCGCGCCCGTCCTTGAGGCCGTCCCGCCAACCTCGCCTGGAACCGGAACGGCCGGCGGCGTAGGCTCGAACGGCTCCGCCACGGCGCCCGCCGCGCCGGCGCCGGGACCCCTGCCGAAGCGCGAGCCCCTCGTCCCCGGCGGGGAGCCGCTTGGATCACCCGAGCCCGGCACGGAGCCCCCCAAATGACCGCTTTTTCTGGCCCGGGAACGTGAAACGCTGGCAGCAAATCGCCGCCGGCTACCTGCTCCTCGCGGCCGCGCGGCTCCTGCGCGCGAGCTATCGGTTCCGCATCGTCGGCGCCGAACACCGCGCCGCCGCCGCCGCCGCGCACCCGAGCGGCAGCTTCTGCCTCGCGCTCTGGCACGAGCAGCTCTTCGGCAGCATCCTCGCGCACGCCGACCAGCCGTTCGCCCCGCTCGCGAGCCTGTCCTCCGACGGCGATCTCGTCACCTTCGTGATGAACCGTTTGGGGTTCCAGACCGTGCGCGGCTCGAGCTCGCGGCGGGGCGAGGAGGCGCGCGACGACCTGGTCGAGATCACGACGAAGGGCTGGTTCACCGCCCTTACCGTCGACGGCCCGCGCGGCCCGCGCCGGCGCGTGAAGGGCGGCGTCGTCGACATTGCCCGGCGCAGCGGCGTCGCCGTCCTCCCGTTGATCACGACGGCGGACCGCGAGTGGGTGATGCGCCGGAGCTGGGACCAGTTCAAGGTGCCGAAGCCCTTCGCGCGCGTCTGCGTCTCCTACGGCGAGCCGGTGATAATTCCCGCGGAAACGCAGGGCCTGGCCTTCGGCGCCGCCAAGGCCCGAATCCGCGCCGGGCTGGCTTCCGCCGAGGCGGCCGGCCGTGTGGCCCTCGGACTGCCGGCCGGAGCCCCGCCATGAGCGGCCCGGAGGTCCGGCTGAAGCTCCTCAAGTGCTGGGAAGGCGACGGCCCCTTCCTCGTGCTCCACGTCTCGGCGTTCGGCGGCGGACAAACAAAGAAGTTTTACGTCACTGTCGACGCCAACCAGAAGACGCGCGGCCTCCGCCCCGGCGCCGAGAAGCGGGCGGACTTAAAGGTGAACGGCGGCGTCGTCGCGCAGCTCCGGAAGCACGCGCCGTCGGGCGGCCTGGGCGGCCTCTGGCGCCACGAGGAGAGCGGCGACCTCTGGATCCCGATCCATACGCGCGGCGGCGACCACCCGCCCGACGCTTACGTGCAGCTCGCGTTCTCGATGCCGCCCGAGATCCGGCTCATCCTCGCCGACGGCACCGTCCTCGTCCGCAAGAGCTCCCTCGGCACGTTCACCAAGAAAAGGACCTTCGAGGGCACGCTCCCCCTGACCGCCGCGCAGGCGGGCTTCCGCGACGCGACGCCGGAGCTCGTCGCCCCGCCGCCGCCGGAGGCGCCCGAGGAGGACGTGGCGGCGGCGCCCGCGGGGTCCGGCGAGGCGCTGCTGCCGGACCACCAGCGCGAGGCCCGCGCCCGCCTGGCGCGGAAGCTCAAGACGGTGCGGAAATACGCGCAAAAGTCCGCCGGCAATGCCGTGCTGCCCGCCGCGATCGCCGCCGCCGAGCGCGCCGCCACGATGCTCAAGGAAAACCTCTACCGGGTGCGCGAGGGCATGCACGAGCTCGCGATCGACGGCGTCACCATCGAGCTCGACCCGGAGGCGACCCCCGGCCACAACCTGGACCTGGCCTTCACCCGGGTGAAGAAGCTCAAGCGCACCGCCGCCGTAGCCAAAGCCGAGTTGGACAAGGCGCGCGCGCAGCTCGAGGAGCTCGAGCGCGAGATCGCACGGCTCCGCGCGGCGCCGATGGGTCCGACCGAGACGGCGGCGATCCTGGCGCGCTTCAAGATCATGCCGTTGAGCCGCGCCGTCGCGAAGGACGGCCTGAACCAGCCGCGCGCCCTCCCCTACCGCGGCTTCGAGGCGCACGGCGTCACCTTCCTCGTCGGCAAGGGCGCCGCCGACAACGACACGCTGACGCGGGCCGCGCGCAGCGACGACTGGTGGTTCCACGCCGCCGGGCTGTCGGGCAGCCACGTGATCGTGCCGAAGCGCTCGCTCAAGGGCGGCCTGACGCCGGAGGTGCTGCGCGCCGGCTGCATCCTGGCGCTTTTCCACTCGAAAGCCCGCGACAATCAGCGCGGCGAAGTGTACGTCACCCAAAGGCGGAACCTCCGGAAGTCCCGGGGCCTGGCCGTCGGCCTGTGGCTCGTGCAGCAGTCCGAGACCGTGTTCGTCACCTACGAACCCGACGAGGTCCAGCGCCTGCTCGCGGCGACGACCACCTGAACGCCGGCGAGGGCCCGATGCTCCGAGACGAATTGCACGTCCACCTCTACGGCTGCCTGACCGCCGCCGACGTCTGGGAGCTCGGCCGCGACCGCTGGGAGGCCCAGGCCGAGCGCCTCGCCTGGTTCGGCTTCGAGTACCGGAAGCAGTATGGGCGCGTGCCCGACGTCGCCGGCTACTGGCGTGATGCCGACGGGCGGCAACGCCTGGAAGACGACTTCCTGTTCACCGAGCCGGCGCCGTTCGCGAAGTTCCAGGCGCGCTTCAACCTGCTGATCGCCCTCTTTCCGATCGCGTCGGCCGACACGACGGTGCTGCGCCACGTCCTCGCGCGCCACCTGGCCGAAGGCCGGCGGTACATGGAATACCGGAGCCTCATCCCGCCGCTCTTCGACGCCGAGCGAATCGCGCGGCTCCTCGTCACGTCGGCCGAGGCCGCGCGCGCCGTCGAGCGCGAGAGCGGCGGCGCGTTCCTGCCCCGCCTGGCCTTCAGCTTTAGCCGGGTCAACAACACCTTCGTCAAGCAATACAAGGTGATACGTGAGGTGCTGGCGGCGCGGCCGGATCTGGCGCCGGCGCTCTCGGGCCTCGATTTCTGCGGTGTCGAGGAGGGCTTTCCGCCCACCGACAAGCGCGCCCTCTTCGAGCTCGTCCGCAAAGACAACGCGAAAAATCCGGAGCGCGCGCTGGCGCTGCTCTACCACGTCGGCGAATCCTACGCCGACAAGTCCGTCGTCAGCACGGCGCGCTGGGTGCACGAGGCGCACACGCTCGGCGCGCACCGCCTCGGGCACGCGATCGCGCTCGGGGTCGACCCGGCGCGCTACGGGCCGGTCGCCGGCTTGCCCCGCGTCGTCCTGGAGCCGGCCTCCGAGCGGCGCGCGCACCTCGCCTGGCTCGGCGAGAACGGCGGCTGGCTCCGCGCCCGCGGCTACGTGCCCGACCTCGCCCAAATGCGCGCCGATCTGGCGAGCGTCGCCCATGCGCCCGCCGGCGCTGCCTGCCGCTATGTCTACGACGAGGCGGCGCTCGACGACACGCGCCGGCTGCAGACCGCCTTGCTTGCCGAC
>JAYVWD010000495.1:0-5981 GCA_043786345.1 Pseudomonadota bacterium | reverse complement strand
GCGCGAGGATCACCGACGGAAAGGCCTGGCTCAGCACCTGCTCCGTGCAGCCGTGCGGATACCCTTCCAGGTACGTGAGGAGGCCGTGGGCCAGGCCGAGCGGCAGCAGCGAGAGGCTCGCGTCGAGCTTGCGGTAAGCCGCGTGGATGGCGCGCTCGACGGCGATTTTTTCGGTGCCGGAGTCGACCCGCCGTGCCGCGATCTGGACTTCGTACGGCGTCCCGGGCCGCACGCTCAAGGTCTCCTCGTATAAGACCTCCGACTGGTCCTTTTTCGCCGAGAACGCGAGCTTCGCCTCGCCGAGCTCCGGCGCCGCCTTGAACTTGAAGGTCGCGACGCCTTCCCGCCCCTCGTCGATCGGCACCGTGACCACCGGCGCGCCGATGATCTTGAGGCCGCCCGTCGGCTTGACGGTGATCTGGACGGGCGCCTTCGGGCCCGAGCCGGGGAGGTTGTTGGCGACGGCCACCGAGGCCGAGAACTCGTCGCCCGGCGCGACGAAGAGCGGCGCGACCGGCGATAAGATGAACGGACCCTGCCGCAGAACGCGCGTCTCGGCCGCGGAGGTCGCGTCGTCGCTCACGGCGACCGCCATCACCCGCACCGCCCCGTTGAAGTGCGAGGGCAGACTAAACGAAAAATGTTTACCTTCCGGCCCGACCTCGACGATGCCCGACCAGAACACCGCCGGCGCCAGCGTTTTGCGCCGGAAGGGGTTGAGGTTCCTGGCTAAACTATCGTCGCCGTCGCCGCCGGCCGCGGCCTTGAGGGCGACCGAGTACTCGGGCAGCAGGAGGTCCAGGATCTGGCGGGTCGTCACCTCGAGCGCGCGTTTCCGGAGGAAGCGACCCAAGGGGTCGGGCGTCTTGTAGCGGGCGACCTGCAGAATCCCTTCGTCCACCCCGTAGACGACGAGCCGCGTCGCCCGGTCGGGCTTCACGTCCACCTCGAGCGGGTCCTGCGGCCGCGTCGTCTCGGGCGCCTTGAGCTCGAGCGTCACCGTGCGCCGGGCGCGGCTCACCGTGAACGGCACGACGCCGTAAGAAAGCGGGCTCGCGTACAGCTCGCGCGAGTCGGCGCCCCGCACAAAGGCGACATGGACGTAAGCATTGCCTTCGACGCCTTCCGGTAGCGTGATCTTCTGGATCGAGGTCGCGTTGTCGGTCTTGAACCACTTCGCCGCATAGACCTTGTCGCGCTCGATCGTGATCAGGCCGGCGCCGGTGTAGGGACTGCGGATCTCGAGCTCGATCTCCTCGCCCGGGGCGATGTCGGCTTTCGCGAGCTTGACCTGGAGCTCGGCATTCCGCTCGAGGCCGCGCGCGAGCGCGCCCGAGCCGGCGACGTCGAAGGTGAACGAGGCCAGGACCTCGCTCTTCGCATTCCGCACCTCGTAGACGAAAGAGCCCGCTTTCCCCGCGGGAACTTTGTACTGGAACCCCGTGGGGGGGAGCGCCTGCGGGTCCGAAGACACCTGCGTCATCACCTCGGTCGAGCGGTAGCGGTAGAGCCCGTCCTCGCCCTTGACCAGGGTCGAGACCCAGCGCCGCTCGCTCAACACCGCGGTCAGGCCTAAGGCCGCGACCGGCTTGGCGTCGGGGCCGAGCGCCAGGATGGCGACGCGGCGGTCGGTGCCCTGCCGCACCCAATTGAGGTCGCCGTCGGGTTTGACGCCGATCACGTAGTCGCGCGCCGAGATGATCGTGCCGGCGCGGCCGACGACGACGCGGCCGCCGGCGAGCTCGAAGCCCTCCGCGGTGAACGTGAGGCGGTAGGTTTTCGCGGCGAACTGCTCGAGCGGCAGCGGGAAGACCGCGCGCCCTTCGTCGTCGGTCGTCAGGTCGCCCAAGGTTTCCTCGCGGCTTTCGCCGCCGGCATCGAGCGGCAGGAACCGCCACGACTCGTAGCCCGGCAGGCGCGGCGACGCCGGCGCCAGCGCGTAGGTCGCCGCAATGCGGTGGCCGATGGCGGGCGTGCCATAGAGGTTTTTGAGCGAGACCTCGCCCGACAGGCCGTCCGGCTTCACCCAGCCGCTGTCGCTGGAGTGCGACAATTTCGCCGTGATTTTGAGGCGATCCGGCAGAAACTCCTCGACCTTGATCGATGTCGCACCGAGCAAGGAGGCGCGGTGGTCGTCCTTCACGGTGTAAAGCGAGATCTCATAGGCGCCCGTCGCCGAGCCCTCCGAGGTCCCGAACGTGTGCTCGTCGAAGCCGCTTTTCCCGGGCGAGAACTTGCGCTTCTCGATCTCGAGGCCGCGCGGGTCGGTGATCACGAGCTCGAGCGGCAGGCCGGCCGGCAGCGGCACGAAGCCATAAGCCTTGACGATCGTGCCGATGCGCGCGGTGTCGCCCGGCCGGTAGAGGCCGCGGTCGGAGAAGAGGTAGGCGTCGAGCGCGTCGACCTTGCCCGCCGTCGTCTCGCCACCGACGTCGAAGCGCCCCAGGTAGAGGCGCCGGTCGTCGCGGCCGAACGGCAGGAAGCTCACGTCGTCGGCCGCGCGCGCGATCCAGGCGACCGGCTGCTCCTCGTGCTTGAAGCCCTCGAGGCTCGGAAACGCGGCGCGCCCGTCGGCACCGGTGGTGCGGACCGCGAGGGCTACGCCGTTGCGCCCGAGCACCGAGACCTCGACGCCGGCGGCCGGAATTCCTTGGTGGAGCCGCATCACGAAGACGTCGTGCGCGCCGTCGGCGGAGTCCTTGACGACCAGGCCCAGGTCCGTGACCAGCACGAAGCGCGCGTCGCGCCCCGCCTTGTTCGGGTCGTAATACTCGTCCTTTTTCGCGTCGGCGGCGTCCTTGGTCGGATCCCAGGCGTCGATATCGACGAAGAAGAGGCCCTTCTTCGGGGACGTGGCGAGCGCGCCGGTCGGCCGGCTCAAGTAGGGCCCGAGGTCCAACCCGTAATACTGGGGCTTCGCCGGGTCGGACGCGTCGAGCGCGTGCTTTTCCTCGAAGCGCTCGACCAGGTCGTCCTTGCCGAAGCGGTAGTTGACGAACGACGGCGACGCGAAGTTCCCCATCGTCTGGCTGATCAGCACGTTCAGACGGTCGGGCGCGACGCGGCCCAGGCGCGCCTGGACGCCGGGGACGCCGCGGCTCACCAGCGTCAGCTTCTTTTCGCCCATCATCGAGAGGATGGCGCCGGGGTGCAGGATCTTGAGCTCGGTCGGGACCACCGGCACGGCCGCGACGGCTTCCCAGGTGTCGGAGAGGACATAGCCGCCGAAGGCCTCGAGCCCGCGTTTCACCCGCAAAAAGAGGTGTTCACCCGGCTTGGCGTCGTGACGGAGCGCGACGGCTGAGGCGGGGTCGGAGCCCTGGTCGCCGTCGAGCTTGAGGTTGATTTTGCGGGAAAGGGCCAGGATTTCAGGGCCGACCTCGCCCGCCGAATACCAGGAATAGTCCTTGATCAGCTTCGACTTCGGGTCGTTCTTCGTTGGGGGCCGGTCCTTCGGCAGCACGTAGGCTTCGAAGGCGTCCTCGAGCTGCTTCGGCTTGACGCGGCCCGTCATCGCGACCGTGATGATCGGCACGAGCTCGCCCGAGTCGTCGCGGCGCGCGTAGGTCACGGCCTCCGACTGGATCTTGAAGAAGGAGCCGACGGCCGGCACCGTGAGGCGCGTCGACAGCACCTGGGTCGGGTCGCTGCCGCGCGCGGCCTTGACGCCGGGGCCGACGGTGACTTCGAGCTCGACGTCGCGCTCGGGCAGCGCGATGTCCTCGGACGTGATGAACGCCTGGCCGTCGAGCAGGGCGTACGTGACCGTCGCGGTGTATTTGTCCTTGCCCGGGCCGTTTTCGCTGCCGTCGGCGCGCTTGGCGGGGCGCTCGATCTTGACGGCGTTTTCCAGGATTTTCCGGTCGACCGGGTGCGTGAAGGTGACGGCGAGCGAGAGGAGCTTGCGCTTGGCGTCGGTCGGATCCTGGTAGAATTCCTGGCGCGTGAGCTCGCCCGAGAACTTGACCGTGGTGAACGAGGCCTCGTACTTGGCGAGCAGGACGTGCCGGGGAAAGAGCCGCTTCTCGAGCTTGACCGTGTACTCTTTGCCGATGGCCCAGTCCTGCTCGGGCGTGAACTCGAGGCGGCGGTCGGACTTCCAGGTCCATTTTCCGGGGAGCGGCGGGTCGAGCTCGACGCCCTTGTCGACGGGCTTGCCGACGTCCTCGAGGCGCGCGGCGGAGCCGGAAAAGTCGACGTCGATCGGCGCCGGCTTGAGGTCCTCGACGATCACCGGCAGCGGCGGCGCGTTGACGCTGATCGTCAGACGCACCGGCTCGGGCAGGCTCTTGTACCACTTGTAGCCGTAGGTGCCGGCGGCGACGAGGAGGGCGGCGCCGGCGAGCCCGCCGTAAAACGCGCGCGGGCGCGTGCGCCGCAGGTTTCCGCCGCCGGCGCGGAGGGCCCGGCCGCCGCGCCGCCCGAGCGTGAACGGCAGAAGGAGCCAGTGCGGCGGCTCCCAGCGCAGCCGCCCGAGGACCGCCCGGATGAGCTCGGTGCCGAACCAGCAGCCGAGAAACGCGAGCGTGGACACGAGCCGGCCGAGACGCCGGAGGAGCTCAGGAAGGGCGCGCAAAGGGAAACTCCGCGGAAAAATGTCGTCTGGCGGGGGTAAGCAAAGCAGAGTTCAAGGCGGTTTGGAATGGAAACCTCGGGGCCGGGGCGAACAGGGTGTTCGGGGTAGATCGGCCGACCGGTGCAGCGGGTGAGAACGGGTTAAACCCGCCGCGTCAGTGCGGGATTTCCAGCCGGAACTTCACCTCGGTCCAGCCCGGAATCGCCTTGCCGAGCTTGTCTGTCCGCGGATGGAAGCGGGCCTGACGGGCCGCCGCCAGGACCTTTTCGTCCATGCCGTAGCCGATCTTCTTCGGGAGTTGGGCGTCGGTGACGGCGCCGGCGGCGTCGACGAAGGCCTCGACGGTGTAGGTGCCTTCGAGCGCGGCGTCGAGCGCGGCGTCGGTGTAAACCGGGGCCAGGACGGAGGCGCGGATCAGCGAGGCGTCGGCCGTCAGGTCCTCGTCCGTCAACGGTTTCACGTCGTCCGGCTTGAGGCGCCTGCCCTCGTCCCCGGTCATCAGCGTGTTACCGACGGGCGCCGCGATCCCGGTGCCGTTGGGCGAGACGGCGCTGGCGCTCAGGCCCAGGACCGGCGCGACCGGCTTCGCCGGGGGCCTCTCGGGCTGGCGCGCGCTCGCGCGCTTCGTCTCGGCGGGCTTTTTCTTCGGCTTTTCCTTGGGCTTGGCCGGCTCGGGCTTCTTCTCTTCGGGCTTCGGCTCGGGCGCCGGGGGCTTCGGCTTCGGGACGTCGTTGATCTTGACGCGGACGGTGTCGGGCGCCTTGGGCGCCGGGCGCGACGCCATCAGCAGCAGCCCGCCCGCCAGCACGGCGTGCAGGAGGCCGGAGCCGAACGCCGCGTAAAGGCCGCCGCGGCGCGCGCGCATGGGCGGCGGCGGCGCGACCTTGGGGTGGGCCTTCGTCGGGCTCTCCTGGTTTGTCAAGCCGGCACCCATGGCGCTCACTCGGTGGTGACTGGGACGACTTTCAGGGAGAAGCCGCGGCTCTTTTTGCCGCGGATCGTCAGGATCACGGTCTGCGGCCCGGCGCCGGGGCGCGTCCAGATCGTCTCTTTCGCGCGCCGGTTCTGGATCTCGCCGTCGGAGGTGAACCAACCGAGCTTGATGCCCTCATTGTTCACGTTGGCGACGGTCGCCTTGAGGTCGCCCTTCACCTCCCGGGGGACCGTGGCGCCGACGGCGGGCTCGATCACCTCGACGGTCGGCGCGGACCAGGAAAGCTCAGAAGATCCAGGCGCATACGCCATAAAGGTGCCGGTCACGAGTTCCTGCTCGGTGCCGGAATCGATCTTGAAGCCGTAGTTCACCTGACCGCCCGAGGAGCCGGGTTTCAAGGCCCGCGCGGCCGTCGCCTGCGCGAGCGTCGGCACCTGGACCCTGGCCTTCACCTCGATCAGGTTGAGGCCG
>JAYVWD010000494.1:0-3628 GCA_043786345.1 Pseudomonadota bacterium | reverse complement strand
GCAGGTTGGCGATCTTGCGGTCGCGCGAGCCGCCGTCCTCCGAGCGCTCGCGGATGTCCTGCTCGAGGTGGCTCTGCTTGATGATGGCGTTGCCGACGGCTTCGATCTGGTCGGGCGTGTCGAGGGGGAGCGCGGCCAACCCGCTGATCAAGGCCGCGAACTCCCGGACCGACTGGTCCGCTTTGGCGCCGGCGCCGAGCGGCGTGCCCGCGGCCATCACGCCATAGGGCGTCAAGGCTCGCGCGTGCGCGGCTTCCTCGATCTTTTCCAGGGTCTTGAGGCCGATGCCGCGGTTGGGCGTGTTGATGATCCGCCACAGCGCCAGGCGGTCCTCGTGGTCCATCACCAGCCGGAAGTAGCACATGAAGTCTTTGACCTCCTTGCGCTCGAAAAAGCTCTGGCCGCCGTAGGTCTTGGACGGAATCCGCGCCTCGCGCAGCGCCAGCTCGAGGGGCTTGGCCAGGGCGTTCGCCCGGTACAAAATGCCGATGTCTTTGTGCTGCATCCCCTGCCCGAACAGGGTCAGGCACTTCTGCGCGATCCAGTTGGCCTCGGCCTGCTCGTCCTCGTGCGGCATCACCTCGATCGGCGACATGTCCTTCGAGGCGCTCCAGAGCGTCTTGTCCTTGCGCTGGGCGTTGTTCTTGATCACGGCGTTCGCCGCGCCCAGGATCACGTTCGAGCAGCGGTAGTTCTGCTCGAGCTTGATGATTTTCGCGCCGGGGAATAGCTCCTCGAAGCGCTCGAGGACCTCGTACATCGCGCCGCGCCAGCTGTAGATCGACTGGTCGTCGTCGCCGACCACGCACACGTCGTGGGTGTCGGACGCCAGGAGGCTCAAGATCGTGAGCTGCGCGAGGTTGGTGTCCTGGTACTCGTCGACCATCAGGAAGCGGTACCGCTCCTGCAATTTGGCCCGGACGGTCGGGTGCCCCTCCAGGAGCTTCACGCACTTGTAAATGCAGTCGTCGAAGTCGATGACCCGATTGAGCTTGAGCTGCCGCTCGTACATCTCGAAGACGTCCGCGAGCACCACGGGGTCGTCCGTCACCTTGAGGTCGACCGGTCCCTTGCGCAGATCCTCGGGCGAAAGCAGGTAATTCTTCGCCGTGCTGATCTGCGTGTGCATTTTTTCGGCGTTGTAGTCGCCCGCCCAGCCCTTTTCGTCGAGCGCCCGGCGGACCAGATCGACCTGATCCGAGGTGGCGACCAGGCCGAAGCCTTTGACGAGGCCCGCTTCCCGCGGGAAAAGCCGCAGGATGTGCAGACAGAAGCTGTGGAACGTGCCGAGCCAGAGGCGCTTCGTGCGCTCGCCGACCAGGTGCCTGACCCGTTCGGTCATCTCGCGCGCGGCTTTGTTGGTGAACGACAGCGCGACGATCTGCTCGGGCGCGATCCCGGCCCCGATCATGTAGGCGATGCGGTAGGTGATGACGCGCGTCTTCCCGGTCCCGGCACCCGCCAAAATCATCATCGGGCCGTTGACGTGCGTCACGGCGGCGCGCTGCTCGGTATTGAGGTCGTCGATTCGGAGCATGTTTTTAGAATCAGAGAGTGAGAGGGGAACGAAAGCTGGTAACCTGGAAACTCAGGGAAAATCCAAGCATGGAGCCGATGTTATGCCGAGCGAAATCCTCGTGGCAACACTCATCGTCGCCGGTCACGCCCTCGGAATGGTCGCGGAGTACCGGCTCCACGCGCGTAACCTCGCGGTTCTCGAGGAGCACGGCGGCAAGGCCCAAGCCCCGGAGCTCATGAGCGCGCTCTACGCGGTCTGGGCGCTCGCCGTCCCCCTGGCCGTCGCCGCTGGCCTATTGAGCCACGCCGCCCCGGAGCGCCTCTGGCAGGCCGTCGGGATCGGTATCGTCGGGATGAGCCAGCTCTTTCGGCGTTGGGCCATCCACTCGCTCGGCGTCTATTGGACCATGGGGATCGTCGCCCTCCGCGGCCTCCGCCCGCTCAATGCCGGGCCCTATCGCCTGCTAAAGAATCCCGAATATATTTCGCGTTTTACGGAGCTCTGCGGGGTCGCCCTCGCGACCGGCGCCTTCGGCCTGTCGGGACTCGGCCTGGCCGTCGCCACGGCCTTGATGCTCAAGGCCGGCGCAACGGAGGGCGCCCTCCTCTACGGGCCCGGCGGCGCCAACCTTGCCCCAGACGCCAAGGTCGAGTAGATTC
The DNA here is from genome assembly GCA_043786345.1 of Pseudomonadota bacterium. Taxonomy (GTDB): domain Bacteria; phylum Bdellovibrionota_B; class Oligoflexia; order Oligoflexales; family CAIYRB01; genus JANOTL01. The sequence goes on along the minus strand of JAYVWD010000494.1, from coordinate 1,450 downwards.
GCCGGCCCACAACCGGAAGGAGGCTCTTGCCTATGTTTCTCCGTCTGATGACCATGGCGACGTCGGCTCTTGCCCAGGCCCAAGAGGCTGCTCCCGCCATGCCGGGCGCCGCCCCCAAGGGCCCGTCGCTCTTCGAAATGCTCGTGATGCCCGTCGGCTTCCTCGTGATCATGTACCTCTTCATCCTCAAGCCCCAGCAGAAGAAGGCGCGCGATCAAGCCGATCTCGTGACCAACCTCAAGCCGGGCGACGAAGTCGTGACCTCGGGCGGCATCATCGGCAAGGTGCGGTCGGTCGCCGAGAGCTTCGTGACGATCGAAGTCTCGCAGAACACCTCGCTCAAGGTCCTCAAGACCGCCGTGCAGTCTCTCACGAAGGCACCTGGCGGCAAAGACGTGCCAGCTAAAGCCTGATCCGGTCGTCGCCGGACCGCACACGTCGCTTCCAAAGCGAATTCGAGCTCCTGTACCGTGCGGTCTGCCGGTCCAGGAGCTTTTGATTTATTAAGCCTCCGCGTGGCATCTGTTGCTACTATGAACGGACCTCGGCAAACTTTTCCGCCTTCCGGAGGCAGGTCATGCGCAAGCTCCTCGCTTTGATCGTATTTACGGCCGCCGCGCCGGCGTTCGCCTACGAAGTGCGCCAGATCCCCGACGAGTACGAGGCGACGACCGCCGCCGACCTCGCCATGAACAACGCCGGCTATGCCGCCAACGACCCGCACGCCGGTATTACCGTCAACCCCGCGCTGCTCGCGGGCGGCAAGGCCTACAGCGTCGAAGCCGGCTACCACTGGCCGACCTCGGGCCGCGAGTTCTACCAAGCCGCCGTCGTCGACTCCAAGACCTCGCCGATCGCGGCGGGCGTAAGTTACACGGGTTTCACGGACAGCTACGACGCCCAAACGCGCAAGGAAGGCGTCGTCGACTCGACCATCGTGCGCCGCGGCATCATCGGCCTCGCCCAGTCTTTCGGTAATATCCAGGCGGGCTTGGGCGCCATCTACATCGAAGCCAACAAGCTCGACCCGAACGCGGAAGGCCGCATCAAGGGCACCGGGATCAACCTCGGCCTTGCCGCCGCGATCACCCCGGAGCTCCGGCTCGGCGGCTCGATCGAGAACGCCTCCAACCGCCGCATCGCCGACTACGCCCCACGGACGATCCGCGCCGGCGCCGCCTACGCCATCGCCGACAAGGTCACCACCTACCTCGACTACCGCCAGCGCGACCGCGTCGTCGACCTCGAGACGCCACTACCGAAGGGCCTCGCCCCGAAAAAAGAGGCCATCGACCTCACAAAACGCCCCGAGCAGATGATTTTTGCGTCGCTCTCGGCGCAGGTGTACGACTTCTTTCGACTCATGGGTTCCTATGGACAGGAGCTCGGCAACGACCGCCGGAGCCTATCCGGTGGCGTCGCCGTCGTGAATAAGGGCATGAGCATCGCC
>JAYVWD010000493.1:0-4420 GCA_043786345.1 Pseudomonadota bacterium | reverse complement strand
CGGCTGTTCAAATGGGTCGTCAAGCACTGGGCCCTGCTCGCCACGGTGGTGTGGGCCGCGGTGACGGTCACGGTCACGCACGCCGAGCTCGGCGAGTTCATCGACGCGAACGTGACGCGGCCGTTCTACTTCAAGGTGCGCGAGGCGCTGCGCCAGGACCCGAGCCTGCACCCGAAGCTCAAGATCCTTTCCTATGACGACGGCTCGGTGGACAAGCTGCAGCGTCCCGACCTGACGATCGACGACTGGGCGACGGTCCTCACGGCGCTCGGCAAGCAGAAGCCGCGGATGATCCTGATCGATAAGGTGTTCAGCATCATCTTCGACCCGCTCGGGCGCAAGAAGGAGGCGATCGCGGCGCTCACCGCCATGGACGTCCCCGTCGTGGTCGGCGCCTTCGCCTCCGAGGTCGAGAAGAAGACCCGGGCCCCCCTCAACCTCGACAAACCGCAATACACGCCGAAGGCCGAGGTCAATGTCGCCGGCAACCCGTACCGCAACTGGTTCATCTACGGGCCGAATCCGGAGCTGGCGAACGCGTTCCGCGGCGCCGGCAGCATCCTCTACCACGAGAACGGCGTGGTGAGCGCCTTCCTGCCGGCGCGCGACGGCCACGTCGTCCCCCACATCGCGCTGTTCAGCGCCGGCGACCGCAAGTTCGAGGACGGCAGCCTCGTGCTCGACGGCGTGCGCCTCCCGACCAACCGCCAGGGCCAGATCATCGTCAACTTCCCGCGCGAAGCGAAGTTCTATGAGCGCCACAAGCGCCTCGGCAACGCCGTGCTCTCGGCGAGAAAAGGCGAGCCGATCCGGGACATCGAGGCCGGCGACACCGTGCTGATCCTGCCCGAGATGTTCTCCGGCTCGACCGACTTCAAGTTCACGCCGCTCGGCCTGATCCCGGGCGGCTTCATCCTCGGCTCGATGATCAACAGCGTCCTGACCCGGGACTGGCTTAGCCCCCTCCCGGGGAAGGAGTACCTGGTCCTCCTGCTGTGCCTGCTCGGCGCGCTCTGGGGGCGCAACTTCCTGGGCCTCAAGTACTGGGGCGGCCAGCTGCTCGTGACGGCGCTGTCGGTCGCCGCGTGCATCTACATGTTCTCGTTTCAGTCGGTGGTCATCTCCGCCCTGATGCCGATGGTCGGGTTCTGGGGCTGCTCGCTGCTCACCTTCGCGGAGGCGACGCGGGGCCGCGAAAAAGAGGCCGACCGCCTGCGCGACGAGGTCAACGACGCCGCCGAGATCGCCAAGGCCTTCCGGCCGGACGAGGTGCCCAAGTGGGAGCGCTACGGGATCAGCGCGTTTCACCGCAGCTTCACCGAGGCCAGCGGCGACTGGTTCGCCTTCCGCACCAGCCCGAGCGGGCGCTACCACCACTTCATCATGTGCGACATCACCGGGCACGGCGTGCAGGCCGCGATGGTCGTGTCGATCTGCAAGACCATGCTCGTCCTCGCCGGCCGCTCGATGCTGACGACCCTGAGCGACGCCGAGGCGCACAAGCTCGACGACCGCGACTTCCTGCAGAAGTACTCGCAGGAACTGAACGGGATGCTGTTTTACCACGGCAAGGGGCAGCACCTCGTGACGCTGCTCGGCTTCACCTTCGACAACGAGAAGAACGAGCTGATCTACATCTCCGCCGGCCACCCGTCGCCGGTGCTCTACACGCAGAAACCCACGGGCGAGCGCAAATTCAGCCTGATGGCGGTGCGCTCGACGGTGCTCGGGCTCTCCGACTCGGCCGCGTTCAGGCCGCTGATCCACCAGCTCCAGCCGGGCGACGAGATCGTCGCCTACACCGACGGCCTGCCGATCAACCGGCACGTGCGCCAGGTGAACGGCTTTTTCAAAGACCACTCCTACGCCTTCGAGAAGGCCCCGAAGACCCTGCTCGACACCGTCTGGCAGAGCGAGTTTGCCCGGTCCGGCAAGACCATCGACGACGACGTGAGCATCGTGTGGTTCAAGGTCCTTAGCCCCGCCGCGGCGCCGGCCGCGGCACCCGAGCCCGCGCCGGCGCCGGAAACCGCCGAGGCGAGCGCCTGAGCGGCGTCAGACGGGCGTCGTGAACTCCGGGATCGCGAGCAGGTCGCCCATCGACCGCACCGCGTAGGCCGGTCCGAGCCGGCGCAGATCGTCCGGGTCGAACGGCCCCCACAGGGCCGCGACCGGCATACAGCCGGCGCCGTTGGCGCAGCGCAGGTCGTGCACCGAGTCGCCGACGTAGGCGATCCGGCCGGGCGCCAGGGAAAGCCGCTCGGCCGCGGCCAGCAAGGGCATCGGGTCGGGCTTGTGGCGCGGCGTGTCGTCCGCGGTCATGATCAGGTCGAACTTCGGCACGAGCCCATGGCCCTCCAGACTCATGGTCGCGCTCGCGCGGAACTTCGAGGTCACCAGCCCGGTGATGAACCCGCGCCGGCGCAGCTCGTCGAGCCCCGCGACGACGCCGGGATAGAGCTTAAATCCGGGGATCAGCGCGGCGTTGTGCGCCCGATACGCCGCCGCCATCGAGTCCGCCACCTTCTGGTCGCCGCCTCCGAACTGCAGCATCTGGACGGGCAGCGGCTCCCCGATCGTGAGGATCAGGTCGCGCCGCGTGAAGCTCTTGTGAGGCACGCCGAGCTCCAGCGCGTGCCGGAACGAGGCGACGATGCCCTCGATCGAGTCGAGGAGCGTGCCGTCCAGATCGAACAGCACGGCCCTGACGGGTCGGGGCGCCGCGGTCACTTCGCGTCTTCTTCGGATCCCGGCTTCGGTGGGTGTTGGAGCTCGTCGATCGTCTCGGCGGTCCACTCGGCGTCGAAGGCCGGGTCGACGTTCGGCTCGACCGAGCGCACGACGAGGTCCGGGTCGACGATGAAGGTCCAGCGCTTGGCGAGGCCGACGATCGGCGCCTTGACGCCATACAGCTCGATCACCTTGAGGTCGGGGTCGGACAGCAGGCTGAAGTTGAGGTCATGCTTCTTGTGGAAATCTTTTTGTTTCGCCTGGTCGTCGGCGGAGATGCCTACTAAAATGGCATTCTTCTCCTGGATGCGTTTAATCGTGTCCCGGAAGGCGCACGCCTGTGTCGTGCAGCCCGGGGAGTCGGCCTTCGGATAGAAGTAGAGGACCGTCCATCCCTTACCTTTCCGGGCGGCCAGGTCGAAGTCCTTGCCGTCCTGATCCTTGAGCGAAAAAGTCGGCGCCGGCTTGTCCAGAGCGACTTGCGCCCTGGCGGCGACCGAGAAGGAACCCGCGCACGCAACGCTGACCAACACATGAGACAACCGCATGATGACGCTCCTCGGAAATTTGTTTAGCAGGATAGCATTGATCCTGAGTGAGAGAAAGCTTATCATCTTTGCAACCTCACAGGAGCATCTCGATGAAGTTGAATTTCCGAACGTGGATCGGCCCGGGATTGGCATCGTTCCTAATCTCCGCTCCCGTGCTCGCCGTTCCCATTGAAGGCGAGATCACGAAGATCACCAAAGGCCGTCAGTCGTTCATGGTCGACCTCGCTGGAAACGCGACGCTCGACAACGGCGCGACCGTCGAGCTCACCATCGACGGCAAGCAGCGCACCGGCACGGTGAAGAAGGTCGCCGAGAACGGCAAGGCGTTCATCAAGCTGTCGAAGGGCCTGCCGAAGGCGGTCAACGTCGGCGACACCGTCCAGATCGACGCCGGCACGGGCGCCGCGGAAGGGACCAGCTCGGCGGGCTCGGTCCAGCTCAAAAAGGGCGGCAATAACAAGGCTTATTGGAACGAGATCTCGTTCCTCGCCGCGCACCGGAAGCCCGGCACGCGCGCCGACCTGGAGCTCGGTTACCTCGGCGCGCAGGGCGCCGACAAGGCCTCCGGCGGCGCCAACAAGGAAAACACCGAGTACGCGGTCACCGACAAGCACACGACGTTCAGCGGCGGCGCCGGCTGGGTCGGCCGCGGCGGCGTCGGCGGCGGCGCGCTGCTCAACTACGATAGCTCGGAGCGCGCCGAGTCGGCGAGCATCCGGACGGCCGCGACGAGCACGACCGACAGCGATGGCACGACCGCCGGCCGCAAGGTCACGCAGATCGAGCCCTACATCGAATACCTGGACCGCGCCAACACGGGCGGCCTAGGGTTCGGCGGCGGCCTCGGCATCCCGATCCGGATGACGCAAGCCGACCGCCACGTGAAGGTCGCGAGCGTCGAGACGAAGTTCGACCCGGCGAAGACCACCCAGACGGGCGTCGAGCTCGAAGGCCTCGTCGGCAACGACAACTACGCCTTCATCATCGGCCTGACGCCGGTCCTGAGCGGCAAGATCAAGCAGGCCGGCGAGGCGGACGTCGACCGCAAGTCGGGCGAGTACGCGCTCCACTACGAAAATTACGGCCGCCAGCTCAAGTGGCGCGTCGGCGTCACCCTCGGCTCCTCCGAGGACAGCTAC